>NZ_CFHOXV010000003.1:150515-187459 GCF_984505615.1 Alteromonas sp.
TCTGAACTTCATTACGCCGGAATTTGTTCATTACATCGAATACAACAAAGGCGCATACAACGCATTACAAGGCGACTTTTCAACTGCCGGATCGGCCAATTTCTACCTAACACCGGGCCTGCAACAGGACATGGTGAGTGTGGAAGCCGGAGAGAACAATTATCTGCGTACCGTAGCAGGATCGACCCTTTCTTTCGATGACGCCTCTCTGTTTCTTGGCGGCGAATTTAACCGCTACGATGGCCCGTGGCAGGATATCAGTGAAGATATCAACAAAGTAAACGGGCTGGTAAATTACACTCAGAATACAGACAACGGCTCTGTGGCTGTCACCTTCATGGCCTATGATAATAGCTGGAATTCAGCCGACCAGATCCCTGCCCGCGCTGTCGCATCAGGATTAATTTCCCCGCTGGGCTCGCTGGACACCACAGTTGGCGGGGAATCCAGCCGCTACAGCTTGTCGGTTAATGTCACCGAAGGTGATTTTTATGCCAGTGCCTATCTCATCAACAGCGATTTAAATCTGTTCTCAAACTTTACTTATTTTCTGGATAATCCGCTTCAGGGTGATCAATTTGAACAGGTAGACAGGCGGCAAATTACCGGAGGCGAAGCCGGTTACCACTTTTCTGCCAGCCCGGGCAAAATGGACTGGGTGCATCAAATTGGCATACAGGTGAGACGGGATAACATTGATGAAGTCGGACTGTTCAATACACAAGCCCGTCAACGGACTGGTACAGTACGTAGCGACGATGTGGACGAACTGTCTGTATCAGTCTTTTATCAGGGCGATTACCTGTTGAATGGCAAAACAACGGCCCGCCTTGGCGCCCGCTATGATTACCTGACCGCAGATGTAAACAGTGATTTGGCTGCCAATTCGGGCAGTGCTGATGACGGTTTGCTCAGCCTGTCTGCCGGCCTGAGTTACATTTTCACTCCCCATCTGGAAGGCTATGTGAATGCCGGACAATCATTTCATTCAAATGATGCACGTGGCGCTACCTTATCTGTGGATCCCCAAAGCGGCGATATTGCTGACCCGGTAGATTTGCTGGTACGGGGCAATACGGCAGAAACGGGGATCCGCTATTTCGACAGTGAAGTACTGAATCTGTCGGCTTCATTATGGTGGCTGGAACTTGATTCCGAACTGCTGTTTGTCGGTGATGCAGGCAACAGCGAGGCCAGCCGCGCGTCTGAGCGCTTCGGGGCCGAAATCGCAGCCTACTACTGGTTCACAGAACAATTGTCTGTTGATGTAGAAGTTGCCCTCACCCACTCCCGCTTTAAAGGCAGTGAGGAAGGTGAAGGAAACCGGATTGATGGTGCATTAGGTGAAGTAGTCAGTGCGGGCTTACGCTGGCAATTCGCTGAAGGCTGGGACAGCACATTACGTCTGAGGCACTTTGGCCCGCGAACTTTAGACAGCTACGGCGATGTTGAGTCCTCTGCCCTGACAGTGGTTAACGCTCAGCTCTCCAAACGCTGGCAGAACTGGACGTTCACCTTGCAGGCACTTAATTTACTGGACAGTGACGATCACGATATTGATTACCTGTACGAATCACAACTTCAGGACGAGACGGCGGCGGTAGAAGATATCCACTTTCACCCTATTGAACCCCGTACTATGCGCATTAAAGCGGCATACCGGTTTTAATATTGTGAAGTGCCGTTAAATCAACTTTTCAGAGAAAAGCTTGCAATTAGATTGAGAATGAGAATAATTATCAGTTCTTAACATATCTTAACTTTCAGGCTTTTCTTTTCATGCATTATCAACCCCTCTCCCTGGCTGTCGCAGCTGCGCTGACGACAATGTCTGTCTGTGCTCAGGACCAGCAAGATGTAGAACAAATCGAAGTAAAAGGTCGTGCTCAGCAATTCTATCTGGATAGCCATACCCGCCTTGGAACAAAGACCGACGCAGATATTATGGAAATCCCGTTGTCGGTACAGGTGTTAACCCGCCAGCTCATTCAGGATCAGGCAGCCCGCGACATCACGGATATGTACCGCTCTATTGCCGGTGTCAGTGAATTCAGTTACTCCGGCGTGACATTCCGTGGCTTCAGGGACGACGGTAATGTGTTTTATGATGGCGTCCGCGGCGATCCTTTCTCCGGCTTCAGTGTGCCTCAGCTTTTTAACGTGGAACGTGTGGAAGTGCTGAAAGGGCCGGCGGCTTCCCTGTATGGCGGCGGCGAGCCGGGCGGTATGATTAACTACGTCAGCCGGAAACCGTCTTTTGAAGAAAAGAAAAATATCACCCTGACAGGCGGTAATTTCTCACTGGCAGGTGCATCAGCTGACTTTACCGGTGCGGTTTCTGACACCACGGCATACCGTTTAGGCGGATTCTATGAAAGCCAGGACAGCTTCAGAAATAACGCTGATTCAGAAAATATTGAGCTGGCCGGCGGCATGACTTTCCTGTCAGGACAGGATACCACCCTGACCACAACCTTCGATTACATCGTGCAGAACCTGGGTGGTAACCGCCTTCGTGGTGTACCCGTGGATGACGACGGGAATTTCATTGTAGATCGCAGCTACAACGCAAACGAGAAAGGCGATTATCAGGATCTCGAAGCGCTTGTTTTACAGGCAAATCTGACCCACAACTTCACAGACAACCTGTCGTTTAACGGCACCCTGCGTTATCTGGATAACGAGCGTGAGCAGGCCTATCATGAATCCAGAAGCTGGGTAGATGCCAACGGCGACGGTGAAGCCAATATTGATGATCAAATTATCCGCCGCGAATACCGTAAACAGTACAGAGCAAATGATGAAATCAGCCTGACACTGGACTTCGTGTATGATTTCGACACAGGAGGAATCGCACACCAGTTCTTATTTGGTGGTGACTTCCACAATATGGAAACGGAATACGACTACTTCCGGGCTCGTTATGAGGCGGACGGCGTTGCCAACCTGAATATCTTCACCCTGAATTACGGCATTACCGATCCTTCGACATACGATCTCACAGACATGAACCGTGACGGCAATAAGCGTCAGCGAATGAGTGCTTACATTCAGGACAAGATCCAGTTCTCGCCTTCATGGGCCCTGCTCGTAGGTGTCAGACTTGATCATTTCGATGAAGAAAACAAAGAAACGCTGGCGGAATATTCTGACAGTGATATATCGCCCCGCGCCGGCCTTATCTACACGCCGTCTGACAACACTACTGTTTACCTGAACTATTCGCAGAGTTTCAACCCTGTGGATCCCAACGACTTCACGGAAGCCGGCCCTGTTCAACTTTCTCCGGAAACCGGCGAACAGGTGGAACTGGGCCTCAAGCAAAGCTGGCTGGATAACCGCATTATGACAACCGTTGCTGTTTATCAAATCGACAAAGAAAACCTTGTGATTGCTAATCCGGACTACATCGAAGGCGAAAACGATGCCACAGAGCCGGCGCTGATTAATTTCGGACTGGTGGAAAGCGAAGGCGCAGAGTTCACTCTGGTGGGTGATATAACCAATACCATAAGCGTGACTGCCAACTATGCCTACAACGATACGCGGATTGCATCAGGCGAAACAGCCAACACTTATGACGGTACCCGCCTGGCCAATACGCCCCGCCATCAGGCAGGACTCTGGACACGCTATGCTATCGACAGTATTGATTCTTCCGTGGCATTCGGGGTTGATTACGTCAGTGAACAACGAAGCCTGGACGGTCAGAAAGTGAAACCTTACACCGTGTTTGATGCCAGCTGGACAACGTCGTGGGATGATCTGCTGTTAAGCATAAACGTGCGGAACCTGTTTGATAAAGTCTACGCAGTCAGCGGATTCAGCGAACGTAATGGCCACTTCCCGGGTGAGCCAAGGGAGATAGTTGTACAGCTCAGCTACGACTTCTGATGACAAACTAATCCTGTAAAGCCCGTTGCCGGTCGCTTTACAGGATTACTTCACCGCTCCCGTACGGTAATATGCCCGCCAATTCACACCACCGCAGTTAAACCGTGCCGTTTTTTAATCTTTTACTCATCGCTTTTGCAATGTCTACCGATGCTTTTGCTGCCTCTCTCAGTAAAGGCAGTCAGTTGCAATCACCGCGCTTCATCAATGCTTTAAAGCTGGGCCTGCTGTTTGGCGTTATCGAAGGGATCACACCTGTCATCGGCTGGTTAATTGGTTCCGCCGGCGCAGAATACATTGAGCAGTACGATCACTGGATAGCATTCGGCTTACTGGTGCTGTTAGGCGCACACATGATTTACGCGTCGTTTAATGGTGATGAAGAAGAAGATAGTCCGGGCGAAGCAGTACCAGCTCAGAAACAATCCTTTATGGCTTATACGCTTACCGCATTCGGCACCAGTATCGATGCCATGACTGTCGGTGTGAGTTTCGCCTTTCTGGATGTCAATATTGCACTCGCTGCGTTGATGATAGGCCTGGCCACCTGCCTGATGGTAACCATCGGGGCACTGCTGGGACATAAACTGAGCCACATCGTGGGCGAAAAAGCTGAAGCCGTGGGCGGGATTGTGCTGATTGGCATCGGCAGCTGGATTTTGTATTCTCATTTATCTGCAATGTAAACAGAGACATCAGCATGCACATTCAGTACGACAACCTGCAAGGCAACGACATTATTGCACTGCTGGAAGAGCACCTGGCAGATATGTTCGCAACATCACCGGCAGAAAGTGTGCATGCTCTGGATTTGAACGCGCTGAAAGCACCGGATATCCATTTTTTCTCGGCCAGAAAAGACGGCAAATTGCTGGGCTGTGTGGCAGTAAAGCAGCACAGCGATACTGAGGCAGAACTCAAATCCATGCGCACTACCAGAGCGGCACGGGGAACCGGCGCCGGATATGCCTTGCTCCTTCACGCCATCTCCTTTTGTCGCGAAAAGGGATTTACCACCCTCAGCCTGGAAACGGGCACCCAGCCTTACTTCGAAGCCGCAAGAAAACTCTACTATCGTAATGGTTTTAAAGACTGCGGGCCTTTTGCATCTTATCAGCCCGATCCGAACAGTCATTTTATGACGCTGACGCTTTAGAACTGCGAAGCTACCACTGAATTCGATAAATCAGGTTAAATTGTTCTCAAAATAGAGATGCCTTGCAGTCGCAGGTTTGCCGGAACGTCTGTAATCTAATTGCAATTTCAAAACGAATTTATCAACCATGAATACCATTTCAAAACCTTATAATCTGGTTGCCCGCATACTGCACTGGGCAATTGCAATATTAATATTCTGGGCAATCGCTCTGGGCCTGGTTGCTGAAGGAATGCCAAACTCTCCGGATAAAATTGAACTGTTTGTGCTGCATAAGTCTGCGGGATTTACAGTACTTGTACTGGCAGTTGTGCGCTTGTTCTGGCGCTTAGCGCATCCTCCCGCCCCGCTCGGGCTTCCTCCCCTCAAGGAAAAGCTGGCGTCAGCCGGTCACTGGGGGCTGTACCTGCTCATGCTGGCGGTTCCGTTGAGTGGCTGGCTGTTAAATTCCACTGCGGGCTATCCTTTTGCCTGGTTTAATTTAATTTCAGTTCCTCATATTCCGGGACTGGATAACGGGAGCCGTGACTTCTTCTCCTCTTTACATGAGTACTTGTTTTACATTATCGCACTGATGGTAGCCGGACACATTGCCATGCTGGTTCTGCATAAGCGCCTGGATGGGATTAGCCTGTTACCCCGAATGTTGCCAGGAAAGTCTTTTGTCAGTGCAAGTGCGCTGTCTTTAGCACTTGTTTTTTTAATCGGCTTTACCTTCTATAAAGCTGAGGAAACATCCCCGGATTCCGGAGATGTAGCGGTTACTACGCCGCTTCCAACGGCCCCAGCAGCACAACAGGAAGTGAATAAGTCTGACAGCCCGCGATGGGAAATGGTCGCAACGCCTGATAATTTTAAATTTACCAACAGCTACGCAGGCCAACCTTTTACTGGCGCAATCCGTCAGTTTACGCCGGCAATCTATTTCGACCCTGCAGATCCTGAAAGCGGGATCATTGACGTCACAATCAATACCCAAAGCATTACAACTAACAACAAGGACTGGGATGGCACCATTAAAGGTAGTCAATGGTTCGCCACTGAAGCCCACCCTGAGGCGCACTATCTGAGTCGTGATATCAGAAAAGAAAATGGTAAATTTATTGCTGACGGCGAACTCACCTTAAAGGGAATTACAAAACCAATTTCTGTGACGTTCAGCTGGCAGGAAAGTAACGGTGAGGCCAGGTTTATTGGCTCTGCGACCATCGACAGACGGGATTTTGAAATCGGCAGCGGCAGTTGGGCTACAAATGCCAGCGTAGCTTATGAGGTTGAACTGTCGATCGATTTGAAATTGATAAAACAGACGAACTGAGACACTTCAATTAGCGGAAGTCAGAATAGACTCACATTCTGACCTTCTGCTACAAGTCTGCCCGGTTATTGATTAAACGCCCTCGCCTTTTCAATCCGCTCCTTCATAACCGGATGTGTAGATAACCAGTTCTCTACGGTTTCACTGGCCTCAGGCAATGATTCACTCAGTTTTTCCATCGCTCTGGCGAAATCTTCCGGATTGCGGCCGGTGACGGAAAGCTGATGTAACGCAAAATCATCGGCTGCACGTTCGTGAGCCTGCGAGAACTTATTATGCAACACAGTGGAACCGACACCGAAGAAAGCTTCAATGGCACCGGTGAGATCACCGAAAAAGTAAGACACCGCCAATGTAGTAAATAAAGATTCGGCAATCATCTGCATTGAGTGATTCTGCTCAACGTGACCCACCTCGTGGAGCAAAATGGCATCGAGTATTGCTAAATCCTCCCCGGCAAGGGTAATCATGTCATCAGTATAAACAATGGTGCCATCGGGTAAGGCAAATGCGTTTGGCCCGGTAAAAGAGGATTTACGGAACTGAATATCAAAGTAGTCATGACTAACACCGATATCGTTGATCACTTTATGAAAATGAGCCTGCAACGATGATTGTTGCGTAACCGGCAAGCCGCTTGGCTCCAGGATGGTGGCATCCATGGCACTCAAGGTGTGTTGCGAGGCAACAAACTTTGCTTCCTGCGGGATCACATCAGCAAATCGCACCGCTATCCAGGGCATGATGAAAGCAAAGACCAGATATAATAAAACCGGTACCATCACGACACTGGCAATTACCCAGTGTCGTTTTGATTCCAGTTTATTGATGGCATCTCCGCCTTTTCCATCCAGCCAGGCATCCAGAGACTCTGAACTGTCGCACACCAGTAATACGTTACCGGGCAAGGTGATTTCACGGGGAAGGCGACCCAATTTAGGTTTGCAGGTCACCTCACTACGCAGATACGTTTGCTCACTATTGCCTTCAAAGCTGCCGACAATCAGTGCTTCACTGTTCACATCACAGTCAACCTGGTATGCCGCAGCGCCGGCACGGGGATACAACTGTCCTTTTGCCACAATTTACCCCAGAGCAATATCCACATCGAACAATCCGGCAGCTTCTTCACCCGCCGCACCAACATCACTGGTGTAGCCTTCCATGACCTTATTGACATCAGACAGTACCGCTACCTGCGTACGCTCTGCATAGAAATTAGCGGTGCGGACTTTGGTCCACGGGAAGGCAAAGCCCAGTGTGAAAATGATGGCCAGAATGTTCGTGCCGCGCAGGCTGATAAGTTCACCCACCCCCACGTCTGATGAGAATCTCGCAATGCCGTCAAGCTCTGTAACCGCAAATAGATGATTCCGGATGCGTGCTGAATAAAAGCCTGACGCAATCACATAGGCCAGAAAATACATAGCAAATGTGCCGAAAGTGAATACCAGAGAACCCGATGAAGAAAACTCCTCACCTGATGAAGTGGAGAATATTCCCACTGCCATAAAGATCCCGCCAATCATGAAAATACCAAACGCGATGGCGCCGGCTGCGATCCCTGTACCGAAATATTCGCCGGTATTTAAACGGGTTTTAAATGACTTATCGCCGTAACCTGTTGATTCCAGCAAGAACTGATCTATCTTTTTCAGAGCCAGTGGCAATATGAGATAAAGGGTAAATAAACTGGCTACCGGCCAAAGTACAAACACGACAAACGCCCGGCCGAAACGACCTTTAAAGTTAAAGCGGACATTGCGGTAAGACGTCATGCGCATTTTGAAACGGTAACTGAGAATCACCAGTACAGGTGTAAGCAAACCCAGACAAATGGCCACGATGACGCCGGCAAGCGGGTTGAAGTAACTGGCAAGGAAATAGCCGCCGAAAAGTACCACGGCGATGGCGCGTCCCTTGAGGATTTGCAGGGGTTCAGCCAGGTAAGCAAACCGGTGGCCGTCTATGTCGGTATTGCCGTAAAAATAACGGTTAGTTCTTACCTTTGCCCAGGCAGAATAAATACCCAGCGTTGCAATGGTAAGGGCCAGATTGACGATCCAGATTGAGAAAAACTCGCCTGTTGTACCATGAAATTTTACAGGCACTGTGCGTAGCGGTTGAACAGCCTGCCCGGCATCATCCTGTGCCCCCCCTTGCTGTTGCGCACCGGCAGCCGGCTCCGGAGAAGACATGCTGGCAAATTCTTTGGCAGCAATCAGTTGATCGAGGATCAGGGCTCTGTCAGGCCAGGCTTGCTCATCAATGGTTGAACGTGCTTCTTTAAGCTCAGACAAGGTATAGCCTGAGTAATCGATTTCATTTTCCATATGCACTCATTTTTATATTTTTTGTCCATTCTGTGACGACATATCACGTTTAAGAACATACTGAAAACACAGTCATTCAGCAAGTATGAAACCTCTTACTTTGCCTTTGCGATGAGCTTGCTGAGACTCGCCAGAATCAAAAATAGCAACCCCGTCTGAAAATGTTCTATAAACAAATCGCGACTGTCATAAACAAACCGTTCCCAAACCGCCTGAGCGAAGAAAAGGCCTGCGCCGGTGTAGTACGTCACATCTAAAAGTCTGTTCATTACTGAAATTCCGGAAAAAGAAAGGCTACCGGAGTAGCCTTCAAATGGAGTCATTACAATAGATACAACAGGGATCCTCGCAAATTTCACTCAGTGCAGAAACTGTACTTAGTACCTGAAGTTTCGCGTAAAAAAAGGCCAGCTTTGAAGGCTGGCCTGTTTTAACGTTTTATATTCCGGAACGGTTATTCAATTTGTCCGCGTAATTCACCGTCGGGGTTGGCCGGTGTGTGGATATTTACGTAATGACCGCCTGAAATCAGGACATCATAGATATCAATATCAATCATCGTATCTGCGGGCGTCATCCACATGCCCATGTCATCCGCAGACTGCTCCAGACCTACCAGAACATCACCGTTTTCACCGGCTGCGCCTGTATGAATATGTGCTGCCGTGGCGTCATCAACACCTTCAGTGTTAACGACTACCTCCAGTGCATAAGTCATTGAATTTACCAGCGCATAACCACTACCCGTTGCCGTTGTGGTAACAGCGGGCACCTGCTGATCGCCGCTCAGAGGGAAGGTAACCACCATGTAATCAGACGTTATGATCTGACCACGGATTTCACCGCCCATGTTTGCAGGCGTATGCACATTGACGTAGTGACCACCCGAGGCCAGTACTTCAAGGATGTCAGCATCGATCATGGTATTTTCCGGTGTCATCCACATACCCATATCGTCAGCCGATTGCTCAAGGGCCACCAGTACATCTCCGTTCATGCCGATTCGGCCGGTATGAATATGAGCACCTGTCGCATCATCAACCCCTTCAGTGTCGATAACCAGCTCAAGAGCATAAGTAGACGTATTTACCAGCGCATAACCGTGACCCATTGCCATGGTATCAACAGCAGGCACCTCCTGCTCACCGTCCAGCATAAAGGTCGCAATCGCATACTCGTTTGTGAGGATCTGACCACGCAGTTCACCTCCGCCGTTAGCAGGTGTATGCACATTTACATAGTGACCACCCGATGCCAGTACGCCAAAGACATCAGCATCAATCATCGTCCCTTCCGGCGCCATCCAGGTTCCTGCGTCATCGGCTGATTGCTCCAGTGCAACAAGCACGTCACCATTCATGCCGACTCTGCCGGTGTGGATATGTGCCATGGTTGCGTCATCGACGCCCTCTGTGACTACCGTCATTTCCAGTGCATAGTCATCAGTGTTCACCAGCGCATAACCGCTACCATAAGCTTCGGTAGTGACCGCCGGTACTTCCTGTGCACCGGAGAGCATAAATGTAGCGAGGGCGAAATTATCTGTCAGGATTTGTCCGCGAATTTCACCGCCGGGGAAATCCGGAGAATGAACATTGACATAGTGGCCGCCGGAGACAAGCACCGCCAGTGTGTCTTCGTCAATCATTGTGCCGTCGGGTGTCATCCACATCGTCATGTCGTCCATGGACTGTTCCAGCGCAACCAGAACATCACCATTCATACCTGCACGGCCTGTATGAATATGAGCAGCACTGGCATTATCCAAATCTTCTGTGTAAATCACTAAATCAAGGTCGTAGGTCGCTGTCGATACCAGCGCGTAGCCGTAACCGTCAGCCATGGTCGATACCGCAGGCACCTCCTGAGTACCGTCCAGCATAAACGTCACGATGGCCATGTCATCTGAAACAATCTGACCGCGAACCTCGCCATCCCCGAAACTTTCAGTGTGCACATTGATGTACCAGTCACCGTCTTCCAGATCAGCAATCAAGTCACTTGTGATACTGGTTTCGGCCAGCGTGTATGTACCGTCTGATGTCATCTCCAGCCCGAATGCCACATCACCATTGCGACCTATATCGCCATCATGAATATGAACAGCTGACACACCTTCAACACCGCTTACGTCCACCGTCGCCCGCAGAAGCATAAGCTCTTCATCAACTTCGACGGTGGCCATCGCCATTTGCGTCGACATGTTCATAGGGACTTGCTGCATACCATTGAGTTCAACATCGTAGGTGGCAGATGCTGAGAAGGTGGGCTCTTCCGGTTCGACAACAACAACCTCATCATCATCGTCATCACTGGAGCATGCACTTAATGCAACTGCCGCTCCGATTACTGCTAACTTATAAAATTTCATGTTTCTCTCCGCCGGTAAAAAAATAATTAACACTGTTTTAACGGAGTGTGCACAACTTGGTTCATTTGTGCTGCTAAATAAAGTCAATTATCGGATTAATATTTATTAATAGTTTCACAACTCACTGAAATTGCTCCGGTAGTCAGCCGCGCGGCAAATTATTCGTGAAATCCGGGGGGATCACCTCATAGCAAAACTCGATATTTAAGCTATAGGAAAAGTTTGCGTGTGATCAGCTGAATCCTGCGTGTATATTGACGTACAGGGAATAAATAGGGTTAGATAGCCAAAACTGAATAACCGGAAGACTCCTAATGAACATAAAAATAGCACTCACAGCACTCTTGCTGATTTTGCCGGCAACTTTACCCGCGACGGCAGAAACTGTTGATCCGGAAGCGGCAAAAATGGATGTGTATAAAAGCCCGACTTGCGGCTGTTGTAAAAAGTGGATTTCTCACATAGAAAAAGCGGGTTTTGCTGTCAATCCTGTGGACCATTCAGATTTATATACACTGAAAATGAATGCAGGCATCCAGCCTGAATACCAGTCGTGTCACACCGGCATTATTGACGGATACGTGTTTGAAGGTCATGTACCTGCCAAATTTATCGAACAGTTTCTGGAACAGCCGGTAGAGAATGCCATCGGGCTCTCGGTTCCTGCCATGCCCGTTGGTACGCCGGGTATGGAAATGGGCGACCGCTTTATGCCTTACGATGTTTTAGTGTTGATGAAAGACGGCTCAGACCGGGTGTATGCCAGCATCAAAGGTTACAACGAACAGTTCTGATCAAAATCTAAAATTTTGTCGTCTGGATTAAAAAATATGTTGTAACTGTGTCTGAACTTAAAAAACGTCGCCGGCGTAATCACATCAACCAAACCGGCCCGTTTTTTAAGGATGATGCATGACAAGGTCACTCTCTTTAGTTGCGTTAAGTTTATCTCTGGCTGCCTGTGGCGGCGGAGGCTCAGACAGTTCAGATAATCCCCCTTCCACACCCGCTCCCGCTTCTTATACTGTTGAGGTTACATCCTCTGCAGGTGGCAGTGCGTCGGTAACCAGCCGCGCGGTGACTGAAGGAAATACTCTGACGATTACATTCACAGCTGACAGTGGTTATACGTTAACCGGCGTTGAAGGTTGCGATGGAACACTGGAAGGTAATACATATACGACAGGCGCGATTACTGCGGGCTGCACCGTAAATGGTGAGTTTGCCGCTGTTGATACCACCGTCAATATTACCAGTGCAACCATGACCGGCGGCATGATATATCCTGCCAGCTTAACTGCAGAGCAAGGCGATACAGTACAATTTACACTCGTTCCGGATGTCACCAATATGGTTGAAACGGTGTCAGGATGTGACGGTGAACTAAAAGGTAATATTTACGCTTTCACCGCCTCAGAAAGTTGTGAGATTTCAGCCAGTTTTACTGCGCAGTCAGATACGACGACCCGCAATAACACCGGCGCTCAGAAAACACTGGTACTGCCGGTAGCCTTTGCCGGCAGAGATGCGATAGATAATCTCTCTGTTGACGACCTGACCACGATGTTTATAAGTAGTGATGCTTCCGTAAACCAGTATGTGGTGGAGGCTTCTGAAGGTAGTGCCTGGCTTGAGCCTCATATCCTGCCATACTACACATTAACCAGTACCAACACGGCATCAAACGGCAGCACCTCGGGCTTCACTTACACAGACGCTGAGGTATTAATTGGTGACGCACAACGTCAGGAGATTTACAGTTACATTGCTACCAATGTGGAAGACTACACCAGCTATGACCGTCTTATCACAGTCATCAATGACAATCCGAACCAGCCTTACGTTTGCTATGCGTCTTTAAATCACAGTGCAGAAATTGAAAGCTGGGATCACTATGTGGCTCACATGGCCAGTGCATGTGCTTCAAAGGCGACCTTTGTTCATCAACTCGGTCACACCTTCGGCATGCGCCATACAACAGCCAGCCAGTGCGAAAATCTGCCGGCTGAGACTTTTGCTTACCGCAGTACTGAAGATTGTGAAACTGACGGCGAAGCCAGTCCCTTCCCAATGGGAGAATTGTCTGATCATGATGCAACATATACTGCGACCATGCGTAATCTGGCAGGATGGATTGATGACAGCCGTCAGGCTATTGTCACAGCGCCGGCCAATGTGACATTGTCTCAGTCATCTTCCCCTGATGGTGGTGTTCAGTTAGTCCGCATACCCTATGCACTTGATGCCAATGGTGATGCGGTGTACGTGAATTTCGAGCTGAAAACTAACACCGGACTGGATGCCAGCCTTTTCACTGCTAAAGGTGTTGAAGATAACTGGCAATTATTAGTATCTATCCCGCAAACCCGCACAACCTCCGCGGTGAGTAGTCCGTTAGATGCCTTATATTTGATGCCTGACGATGACGATGAAATTGGTATCAACGAGGATTATTTAGATAGATTCCGTGGCATGTCTGTGCGCATAGCCGGCACACAGGGCAGTGGTAAAACGTTAACTGTCGATCTGGACATTACACCACCTGTGATGTTGCCCCAGCCGGCACTGTCTGTCCTTGCAGGCGCCAGCACAGCAGAAACAACCATAGTGACGCTTACAAATACTTCGGCATCTGCAATTTCCGGCATTACTGAAAGTCTGGCAGGGTTAAACCCGTCTCACTTTACGGTGCAGTCTTCTACCTGCGCAGGCTCATCACTGGCTGCGAATGCAAGCTGTCAGGTAGTCGTGGCGCGCACGTCTACCAACCCTGCATTTGCCACGTTGAGGTTTGCCGGTAACGCTGATCAGGTACAGCAAGCTGAAATTGAAGCCATTGCCATTAATGAGCCTTATGACAGCGCCGCAGCACTTGAGTGGATGACACTGAGCGACTATCCCCGTATGTCATTATTTGAAGCGGTGGCATTTTGCGAAGCACGTGAAGACAACGGCAACACCGACTGGCGCGTACCTTCCGCGGAAGAGTTGAATGCAGCCTTCACCGGTTCTGCAACACCGCCACTTGATTTGACTTCTGCAACTTACGATCGTTATTTCTGGTCAAAATCAGTAGAAGCCGACTTATCTATGTCGACGCTGGCGGTCATCAACGACAGTTACAGTATGGCGAATTCTCCCCGCAGCGCCGTAAGGCACGTGGTGTGCACCCGCACACAGTAATGCAAATTTCATCTTTTGCTGAGGCCGGCGAATATGCCGGCCTTTTTTTGTGCTCTCAAAGATTGAAGCTGACTGCAACAACTGGTTTGTCCAGTTGACCTTATCCAAAAGTAGTGGCATGCTTCAGTAACAAATCATTAACGTTACGAGCTATGACAGCAAGCCAACCCCCTCTTTCTCAGGCATCCCTTTTTATTCCCGACGGTCATCATCAATTGCATCTGCGTCACATCCATGCCACGCAGGACGGCGAGCCGGTACTGATGATCCACGGAGCCATTGAAAATGGGAAAATCTTTTATACCGACTCGGGAAAAGGACTGGGTTGTTTTCTGGCTGTACAGGGCTTTGATGTCTACGTTGCCGACATGCGTGGCCGCGGCAAAAGTACGCCTCCCATTGCTGAAGATCCAAACCATGATCAAAACGACCAGATAACCCGCGACATCCCTATGATGATTAATTTCATCGCACAACGTACCGGCAAAAAAGTACATGTGATTTGTCATTCCTGGGGCGGCGTGCTTACTGCATCTGTACTGGCACGCTATCCTGAAATCACAGAAAAGGTGCGCAGCCAGGTATGCTTTGGCACAAAGCGTACAGTGAGCGCTAAGAACTTTGAGCGGTTGTTTAAGGTTGAGCTGGTATGGAAATGGTTTTCTCCCTTTATCGCAAAGCGCAAAGGCTATTTGCCCGGCAGGCAGTATAAAATAGGCTCGGATGACGAAACTTTCGGCTCATTGACGCAAAGCGTTCACTGGGTAAAACACACGCCCTGGACTGACTTAAAAGACGGTTTTGATTACGCGGCTGCCGCCACAAAAACGAACTGGCCTCCTACCTGGCACATTGCTGCCATCAATGATTATGCACTCGGCCATCCGGTTGATATTCAGCGTTTCATTACCGAAACCCGTGACACCAATGTGCTCTTCACCGTTCTGGCGAAACAAAACGGTAACGCCATGGATTACGACCATATCAACATGCTTACCCATCCCGCTGCCAGAGAAGATCATTTTCCTGATGTGGTGGCGTGGCTGAAAAATCACTGAGCCGGTGCAGGCATATCAAAGAGGCGGGCATGCTACCCGCCAGTCTTAGCAATATAAATCCGGTGGCAAGTTAGCGGTTTACATCCACAACGACTCTGCCCCGCACATTGCCTTTCAATAATTCTCCGGCAGTGCTGACCACATCAGAGAGTCCAATTTCTTCTGAAATTTCTGACAGCATATCATGGTTGATTAAAGCAGCCAGCCGGTCCCAGGCTTCAATCCTGTCTTCAAGGGGACGCATCACACTGTCGATGCCGGCAAGCGTAACACCACGCAGAATGAATGGTGCAACTGTTGCGGGAAAATCCATGCCCTGAGCCAGACCACAGGCTGCTACCACACCGCCATACCTCATTCCCGCACACACATTAACAAGTGTATGACTGCCCACTGAATCAACCGCCCCGGCCCAGCGCTCTTTTCCTAACGGTTTGCCCGGTTCAGACAACGACTGACGGTCGATAATGTCACTGGCACCGAGTTTTTTAAGATAATCAGCCTCATTGACGCGGCCCGTAGAAGCCACAACGGTGTAGCCCAGCTTTGCCAGTAATGCGATGGCAAAACTGCCTACTCCGCCATTGGCGCCGGTCACCAGTATTTCTCCTTTGTCCGGTGTGACACCGTGTTTTTCCAGCGCCAGTACACACAGCATCGCCGTGTATCCGGCGGTGCCAATTGCCATCGCCTGTGCGGGGGAAAAGGCTTCCGGCAGGGGAATTAACCAGTCACTTTTCAAAACAGCTTTCTGTGCCAGACCACCACAGTGGGTCTCACCGACACCGAAACCATTCAGTAATACCTTGTCACCCGGTTTAAACCTTCCGGCGCTGCTGCTTTCCACCACGCCGGCCAGATCAATGCCAGGGACCATGGGGAAATGCCGGACTACCGGTGCTTTGCCGGTAATCGCCAGCGCATCTTTATAGTTCAGTGTGCTGTGTGAAACCGCCACCGACACATCACCTTCCGGTAATGTGCTCTCGTCGATGGTTTGTAATGACGCTTTGTACTGGTCGTCTTTTTCGATCAGAATACCTTTAAACATAGCTCCTCCGGTTGACTCGAATTAATATAGACCGATCGTCTATTAACACGTAAAAAATTTTTCCTTACCGCAAACCATTCATAAAACACGTCAGATAGTTATCTAACGGGCGTGCAGATCGCTCCAGTTTCGCCCGGCTAACCGCCCCTTCCCAACCAGTCCAGAAATATTCGGCAGTGGCGGCACAGTTAGTTGTCGCCGGAATGTCACCAGATACTTTAGCTTCTTCAAGACATACCGCCAGTTGATCCTGCCAGCTCTGAAAAATGTCAATCAGCCGGCTGCGGAAGCTTTCCGGTAGTCCGTCGACTTCCTGCCCCAGATTACCCACCAGACAACCCCGTTTGAAATCATGTTTTGCCATCCCCTCTTTGGCAGAATCAACAAAGGCAGCGATGCGCTCCAGAGCAGGCAAATTTGTATTAGTGAGGGCATTTTTCAGCTTACCGGCAAAATACTCTGCGTAGCTGTTTAATACAGCATGACCGAAGGCCTCTTTGCTGGCGAAATAGAAGTAGAACGAGCCTTTGGGCACGCCTGCCTTTTTTAAGATCGTATCGATGCCGGAAGCAGCAAAGCCGTTTTCCGTTAAGTGCGCGAGACCGCTGCGGATAAGTTCCGCTCTGGTGTCTCTTGAACTGCCTGCCGCTTTCGGTGGTCGTCCGCGACGGGATTTGGTAGTTGTATTTGTCATCACAAACATAATAGACCGAACGTCTATTAAATTACAACCTTTGCTTCACCGGTTGTTCAGTTACACTACCCTCCGTTTTTACTTGTCGTATTTCAGTCAGGAATTTGTATCGTGTTTTACCTTAGTGCTGTAACAGTCCTCTGGGCGTTATCATTCAGTCTTATCGGGGTGTATCTTTCCGGTCATGTAGACAGCTACTTTGCCGTACTCACCCGCATCGTGCTGGCGGGGGCACTGTTTCTGCCATTTTTGCGCTTAACCGGTTTACCACGTAAATTCATCGCCGGCCTTATCGTTACAGGCGCATTCCAGTTTGGTATCACCTACGTATGTCTTTACCGTTCTTTCGAATATCTGTCCGTACCTGAAGTGCTGCTATTCACAATCTTCACGCCACTGTATGTATCTTTATTTAACGATATTATCGAACGGAGATTTTCCTTGCCCGGCCTGGTATGTACAGGAATTGCGGTAGCCGGGGCTGCGGTCATCCGTTATGACGAAATCAGCAATGACTACATTACCGGCTTTTTAATTCTGCAACTGGCGAACCTGACCTTTGCCACAGGTCAGGTGGGATACGCGCAGTTAATCCGACATTTTAAGCCTGCTTCCCCGCCCTGGCGCAGCTTTGCTTTGTTCTTCGCCGGTGCCCTGCTGGTAGTATTGCCTGCGTATTTACTGTTCGGGGATGCAGGCAAACTCCCTTCAACACCGGTTCAGTGGAGTGTCCTTGGCTGGCTGGGACTGGTTGCATCAGGACTCGGCTTTTATTTCTGGAACCTGGGAGCTGTAAAAGTAGACGGCGGTACGTTAGGCATCATGAACAATGCTCTGATCCCGGCAGGTTTAATCATTAATGTGCTTATCTGGAACCGGGATGCCGATCTGATCCGTCTGACTGCCGGAGGCGGAATCATTGTCGCTTCTCTGTATATTAATCACCGCTGGAGCGCATTCTGGCAAAGAGGTTACAACAACAAGCAATTTAAAAATTAGGAGAAATAATATGAAGAAAACCATCAAGAAGCTCGACAATAATGTGGTGAAAGCGCTGACAATGGCGTGTGAAACTATAAAAGAATGGGATACCGGATTTGAATGGCTGACGCACACCGCAAAATATGACAATTTTCCTGGCAGCCTGATGGTGACCTGTGTGTTCAGTTTAGATGCAGAAGCAGAGCGTGCTGCTGAACAGGGCTGTGATAAGAAGATCAGACAGCTTATTCAGTCCCATCTTTTAAAAGCCGGTATTAAGGTGAAGGATATTCGCAGGCACGTTCGCCTCGACAGTGAAGAAAGCTGCCTGCGGGAAGACGGTGGCGACTGGCCAGCACGTCTTGCCCGCTGGAGCTGTTAAAACTAATTACCCTTAAGCAGGTGAATTAGTTTTGTGCATCTTCAGAGGCTTCTTCCAGTTCTTCTCCCGCTGACTGAATATCCTGTCCCAATCCTTCTACGGTGGCACAGCCTGTCAGTAAGCTTCCCAGAAAGCCCGCCAGAATGGCAAAGTATCTGGCCCGAATTGCTTTCGATAAATGTAGTGATTTCATATTTCTCTCCGGTTTAATCTTCTGCGGCCGCGTCGCTGGTATCAGCCCTGGCAGCACTCTCATTGGTTGGCTGGCTTACGCCACTCTCCTGCCCCTGACTTTTCTCAGAAAAGCCCGAGGAGCGCATCATCGTATCGAGCTTCTCACCACCTTTGGCACCGAAGTCCAGTGTACGAATAGGGAACGGGATCAGAATGTCAGCCTCATTCAGGGCGCGCTGCACGGTGACAATCGCATCGTGTCTGACCTCCATATAATTAGGTTCACCCGGATAGCGGATCCAGAACCACACCAGTAAGTTTACGCTGCTGTCACCGAATGACTCTGCATAAACGTTGGTTTCATCTTTATTGATGACGTAGTCTTTTTCGTTGATCGCATCCACAATCACTTCGCGGGCCTTTTGCGGATCGTCCGCATAGGAAATGCCCACAGGCACTTCAATCCGGCGATGTCCCATCACGGAGTAATTAGTAAGAATATTTCTGAAAAGAATTTTGTTGGGGATGATTACCCGCTGCCCATAGAACGTGGTGACCAGCGTATTTCTGAGATTAATTTCTTCCACATTACCGAACACGCCGTCTGCCTGAATGACATCGCCAATCTGAAACGGCTTGCGGATCCCCATGGCGATACCGGCGATAAAGTTCTCAGTAATATCCTGAAAAGCAAAACCAATAGCCAGACCAACGATACCTGCACCGGCGAGCAAGGAAGTAACGGTGCCCTGCAGTCCGACAAAGTCCAGCGCGATAAATATTCCGGCACAGGCAATAAATGCCTTGGCGATGGATGTAAGTAAATCGGCAATCTGGCGGGATTCAAACGCCCTTCGCAATACATTATTAAGCACCTTACCGGCAACCTTAGCCAGCAAACCGAATGCAAAGGCAATAAAAAAAGCGACTACGATATTGGGGAGCAGCTTGATCCCCCCTTCCAGCCACACCTGCAGCTTTTCATTAATTAACTCGTAGGCTTTATCGATTTGCGGAAATTCCATATTTCTCCCGGGGTCTTGTTGATGCCATTTTACTTCAGTGCTTTTACGGGCATAAAACTTACAAGTATCGTTCCGGGTAGAGACGTAAAGGAAAAATAACGAAAAACACAAAGCTAATCAAAAAGATAGAAACCTTCCCCACGGGATTTGTAAAAGATACTTTGATGATGAACAGAGAACGGGAAAGAAATAGATACCCGGGGTGTGAAAATGTCACACAGTATTTTAAGGCAGATAAAGAAGGAAAAAGACCTCACTGGAAAGTGAGGTCTGCATGATGTACTACTGACTGATGAGTTCAAACATTTGATTTTCGGCTCCGGCTGTACAGGTCCACTGCACAATATCTGCACCATCTGCCGCAGAATTACCGCTGACGTCCAGGCACAACTCACTCCACTTAGGAATGATTCGCCATCTGCCGGTTCCGGCCGACTGGAAGCGGAAAAGCTGGTTATCACCACCCCAGTAGTCATAGAGGATGACAGTGGCACCGTTACCGGCAACGGAGGTATTAACATCCAATGATTTAGCCGGTGCATTTAGCGGTGAAATACGATGCCAGATCCCGTCTACCTGCGATATGGCGAATTTCTGGCAATCATTATTAAGCCATGCATACTGCTGCACATTCGTGAGATTTGCAGTTCCGCAACCGGTGATATCTATCGCTTTACCACTATGAACCGGGCTAATCTGATAAGTGCCGTTAACCGTACCATTGTTGCCGCTTCCGCCAGTACCTCCTCCGGAGCTGTAACCGTTATAAACCTCAAATTCAGCTACGCGGGGTTGGGAAGATGAAGACTGGATCACGAAACTGATTTTATTCAGATTGGTATCGCTAAAGGAAATTACGTCAGGCACTGCACCGCCACTGGCCAGAGTGACTCCGGTGTCGTAATTCACCACAGCCCAGCCGGTAACCGCGTTTTCATACCCGGCGGCTGATACAATCCGTACAGCATTTACCGTAGTATTCAGGTTTTTCACATTAATGGTGCCGGTTGAGCCATTGGGTGACCAGTAGGTACTGGTATCACCATCGATAACGTTTCCGTAGCTTGTACCGCTGGCTTTACTACTGCCATCTGCCGCTGCAGACAGCGCCAGATTTGTACCGGTGCCGGAACCGCCTCCGCCGTTATCACCACCGCCGTTGTCACCGCCACCGTTATCCGGAGGTGTGGTTGTAGAGCAGTCACCATCAGAGACAGCCAGCCCTTTATTAGCGCCTGCGGTAGCAGCAATAATTGAAGGCACACAACTGGCGTCATCTAAGCTGTAGCTATAGGGAATACTGATGGATGTCGTGGATGACGGGTTGGGGCCGGCAGGATAATTCTTATCGCCGGATGATGTCCAGGTGATGTTATCAAAGATATTTCCGCTGACCTGCCAATAACCCATATCGTTGGTATAGAACGTACCCAGCACATCTTTAGAGTCTTCGAAATAGTTGTTTTCGGCCCGGATCTCCCCGCCAATCCGCGGATTCATACCAGACTCATTGATACTCACATAGTGGTTGTTGTAGGCATGAGCAGTGGCATGACGCAGTAAAGGCGTGCGCGAATCAATATTCTGATAGAGGTTGTGGTGATAGGTAACCGGCCCGTTCTGATCGTCTGAATCACTTGAGCCTACCAGGCCTCCCCGACCTGAATTTTTCAAAATACTGTAAGACAGAGTTACATATCTGGTATCGGCTTTTATGTCGAATAATGCATCGTAACCCTCACTCTCACCGCCGCTGGCTTCAAGAGTAACGTGGTCCACCCAGACATTTCTGACTGTAGATTCCATGCCGATAGCATCACCGCCGTTAGAAACCGGAGAGCCTGACTTCTTAACATTGCGCACATGCACGTTCTGAATAATGATGTTGGAAGCATTACGAATATGTATTCCCAGTTGGTCAAACAACGCCCCGCTCCCCACTCCGACCAGGGTAATGTTACTTACATCTTTGATTTCAATTTTATCTTCCGCAGTATTACAACTGTCTCCGGATACTTTACTGGTATTTCCATGATTCACGGTGCCCTGAACCTGAATGATAATCGGCTCATCGCTACTGCTTCGGTTACAAAGCGCCTCATGAATGCCCGTACCGCTGGAGACAGTAACCACATTTCCCCCCTGACCTCCGGTAGTGCCGCCATTCTGAGTGGCGAAGCCTGTCGCAGCCAGTCCGGGTAAAGATACCGGTATGGTCGCAAGTCCGATACAAAACGCTATTTTCGATGCTTTATATTTCATAAAACCTCCGCGTGATTGTGTAATACGTACTGCGCCGGCTTCTTTATGTGCTGCCGGCTCCGGATTACGGTTTAAAGTGCAGAAGCATGTTGTCCGTCCGGATTTATTCACAGTTGAATAAAATCACGTTGTCCACCGGCGCAGCTTCCGATTTCATACTACATTACGTGTTCTACTTCATACCTTTCACAAGAGCAAATAGAAATGATTAGCCTTTTCATTTAAATTAAAATGAGAATAAATTGATAAATTGTGTTGTGTTTGATGCCGGAGAATAGAAAATTGGTATGAAAAAAAACGAACCTCGCGGTTCGTTTTGATAAAGAAAAAAACAGGCGCTTTTTACAGCATTCTGACTTCCCGTTGCGGGAACGGGATCTCAACTTCAGCACGTTTCAGCGCATCATAGATGGCTTTATTCAGTGCATATTTGATTTCAAAGTGACGGGTAGTAAGTGCCCAGACACGGACACCAAAATTTATGCTGCTGTCACCGAAGTTGTCTACGCCGATTGCCGGCGCTTTCTCATCGCTGATCCCTTCCACAGTTTTCACTGCCTGCTGCAGCACATCAATAACAGCATCCACATCACTGGAGTAAGCAACGCCGACTTCCAGTTCAATAAGCATCTGTTCGGCTGAGTTATGCAGAATTTCACCTACAATCAGTTTGTTAGGGATCTGAATATGTACGTTATCTTCGTCAATCAGAATGGTGTAAGGCAGCATCACTTTATCGACCACACCGGACACGCCTCTGACCTGAATAGTATCGCCGAGAACAAAGGGCCGGGTAATGATGATGGTAAAGCCCGCAGCATAGTTTGCCAGCATGCCCTGAATCGCCAGGCCTGCACCAAGGCCAATGGCACCGACAGCAGCAATTAACGGTGTTACGCTGATACCGATATTGCCCAGGGCAATGATAATCACCAGCGCCAGCACGAGAATCTTACAGGCCCCGCCGGTGAACCGGCTGAGCGTAATATCGATATTGCGGCCGGTCATCAGGTTCTCGACCATATCGCCTATCTTCGCCGCCATCCACCAGCCGATGAACAAAATAACCAGTGCGCCGAGGATCTGAAAACTGTATGTTACCGCGAACTCAATGAGGGTATCGTATAAGGCCTGCGCCTGCTGTAATTCTTCTTCCATAACCGCTTATTATCTAAGTTTTTTATTGTCTTAAAGAATAAACAACAACGAAAAGTTTCACAACTTACAGCCTGTGCTTTTTAAAGCGGTTGTGTACTAATTGAGGCGGGCCTTCACTTTGAATCTGATGATGAATTCGACGCCTTCATTCTCTGTGCTGTTACACGCAATTGAACCGCCCAGGGCATTAGTCACAATATTGTAAGTAATATTCAGCCCCAGACCCGTCCCGCCGTGCCCCCGGTTAGTGGTGAAAAACGGGTCGAAAATCCGGCTCAGATTTTCCTTACTGATCCCCTTGCCGTTATCCCGGTATTGCAGCAGGTACATATCATCTTCCTGTTCACTGATTGCAATGGAGATATTACCTGACTCACGATCTTTAAAGCCGTGATTGACAGAGTTTACAATGAGATTGGTGATGACCTGTGAAAGCAGACCGGGGTTAGTAATCACGTTCATGTCGTCACGGCATTCGGTCGCCACAACCACGTTCGCCTTACGTAACACAGACCCCAGGCTGAACAGGATCTCATCCAGGTACTGACTGAGATTGACTTCGCGATCTTCTTCACTGGTTTGATCAACAGCCACCTGCTTAAAGCTGCGCACCAGCTGGGCCGTTCTGTCGATATTTTTCTTTATCATGCCGGCCAGTTCACTGGCGCTGTTGAGATAATCTTCAAAATCGTTTTCTGTCAGGTTTCCCTGTTCGTAACGGGCATGGATATCGCGGCACTCTTCCATCAGTTGGGTAATGCCGGTAAGACCTATACCCACCGGCGTATTAATCTCATGAGCCACACCGGCAACCAGCGACCCGAGGCTGGCCATTTTTTCTGACTCCACCAGCTTACTTTGCGCCTGCTTCAGGCTTTCAATGGTTTCCGACAAACTGCGGTTTGTTGCATTCAGCGCTTCATTTCTGCTGATGATTTTTTCCTGCAGGGCTTTCTTTTCAGAAATATCGCGGGTGATGGCATAAATAGCCGGCCCGCCATTCAATTTAATTTCAATGACGATGATTTCAGTCCAGAAAAGTGAACCGTCCTCCCGCTGATGCAGCCATTCCAGTGTTTTATTACCATAGCCGGCGACCTGCCTGGCATTGTCAGCCACCACATCCACAGAACGGCGGCCGTCGCCTTGATACTCCGGTGAGAGATCCATTGGCGTAAGGCCAAGTATTTCTTCTTTTGAGGTATAACCGAACATGTCCAGCAGAGCTTTATTGCAATCAATAAACTTGTTATCAACAAGCAGACTCAGGCCATCTTTGGAATCATTAAACAACGTTTCAAAGGTATTTTTCTGCTCTGCCAGTTCCAGCTCCAGGGCTTTCTTTTCAGAAATATCCCGCCAGTTGGCATAAATCACATCCTCGCCGTTCATGACCATTTTGGTCAGGATGATTTCCACCCACAGGGTATCGCCGCCGGCACGCTTTACAATCCATTCAAAGCGCACACTCCCCTCTTGCTGGCATTTGGCCACCAGTGCCAGCCCCTTCTTTACCGAAGACATGCCGTCGTATTGCGTTTCAGGGGAAAAATCGAAAGGGGTTTTACCGATAAAGTCTTCCCTTTCCTCAACACCTACCAGTGCCAGCATGGAATCATTGCAATCTACAAAGACTTCATTCTTAAAAATTGCCAGACCATCTTTTGAATTTCTGAAAACTGTTTCGAATCCGTTCTCACGATCGTTCACGTCATTCATCACGGCAATACCTGCAAAATAAAGCTCCGGCGCAGCAAAAATAAGGCTCTGGGCTGCAACAGAATTGATATTACATATCGGTTAAAAATATTTTTTAAAATTAGCAAAGAAACGGCAGTTTGCCACTGCCAGCGCCGGGTAATTCGTCTAATGCCGCAGGTTTTGCCATAACGAATCATTTTATTGTCAGGTGAACCGAACGATTCAGTTAGCGTAATCATTGCATGACAATTTTGTAACAAAGCGGGCGCGGGCGGGACCGGGTAATGGAAAGCAAGACAATAAAGAAAAGGACAATCAGCGACAGTCGCTCTGTTCCCTATTTACGTGAAGCAAGACAAACACGGTTGCTAAAAACCCTGCTGATGCTGGCGGTGATCTACACCCTGTATCTTGCCAAATCGCTGCTCATTCCTTTGTTCTTTTCCGCATTTATTGCGCTGCTGCTTAGCCCGCTGGTCCGCATTGGCAGAAAATTCTATGTTCCGCCGTCCCTGTCCGCCTCGGTACTCATGGTATTGCTGGTAGCGCCTTTCACCTTTTTGGGGTTAGAACTGGCAGAACCTGCCGGACGGTGGATGCACTCGCTGCCTAAGATTGCCGGTGAAGTGGTTACAGAAATGGAAGAATTAAGTGACAGCCTCACCATGCAGGAGCCTGCTCCGCCTGCCGAAAAAGAAGATAAATCCTTTTTTGACTGGTTCGGTGATGATGAGGAAGTTAAGCCGGAACAACCGCAGGAAAACATCGTTACCGGCAAACTGAAGCAAAGCGGGATGGAAGTCGCTATCACCATAATGAGTACAGCTCCCCTGCTGCTGGCACAAATTTTCGGCTGTATGATTCTTATCTTTTTCCTGCTGGTGTATGGCCCTGCGCTATTTAATGTGTTCATCCGCGACTTTCCGGTCGTCACCAACAAGCGCCGTGCACTGGTTCTGGTTAATCATATACAGCGGGAACTGTCTGCTTACATAATAACGGTGAGTATGATCAACGGTCTGCTCGGCGTCGCCACAGCTATAGCCCTCACCTACATCGGCGTTGAAGATGCGATTTTATGGGGTTCACTGGTGGCGCTGCTGAATTTCGTCCCCTATCTTGGCGGTCTTGTTAGTTGCAGCATATTACTGGTTGCCGGCGTAGTGCAGTTCGGTCTTGTTGCATCAGCACTGTTACCGGCGTTTGCTTTTATGTGCATTAATGTTGTTGAGTCTCAGCTTGTCACGCCTACGGTGCTGGGACGAAGTATGCGGTTGAATCCGCTTATCATCATTCTCTGGCTGTCGGTAGCAGGCTGGCTGTGGGGCGTTGTGGGTGTACTGCTTGCTGTGCCCATTCTGATGAGTTTTAAAATTATTCTCGAAAATCTTGGCAGTCTGCCCCACTGGGTTAAGCTGATCGAGTCGAAATAGCCCGCCGGTTCAGCGCCGGCGGCGGGGCTTGCCAGATTTACGCTTGCCTTTATTATCCTGACCTAATGCTTTCGCTCTGAGGGCTTTTTTCGATAACGGCCGCTGGCTGCCGGAGGCGTCTTCCTGTCCCGACGGATCAGGCTCAAACCCCGGCTCCCACTGCAGTACCGCACTGTCGCCGGTGAGCTTTTCAATTTCTTCAAGCAGATACTTTTCTTTGCCACAAAGCAGCGATACCGCGATACCAGCCTGACCGGCACGTCCCGTGCGGCCAATACGGTGAATATAGTCTTCAGCGTTATAAGGTAACTCATAGTTAATGACGTACTGCAAAGACTGAATATCCAGCCCCCGTGCCGCAACGTCAGTTGCTACCAGCGCCCGCACCTGTCCGGCTTTAAATGCATCAAGCCCCCGCTCTCTCGCGCCCTGAGACTTATCACCATGTACACCGGCGGCACTGATCCCATCTTTTTCCAGCTCAGTGACCAGTTCGTCCACCGCCTGCTTCGTACGGGTAAATATAAGCACCTGCTGCCAGTTTTTAGCACCTATCATGTAGGCTATCAGGCCGGCTTTACGCTTTTTATCCACTTCGTAAAAGCGTTGCTCCACTTTATCTGCCGTGGCGTTGCGCGGCGCAACTTCAATCAGTTCCGGCGCGGTCAGCAGCGAGTCTTTCAGTGCATACACTTCATCATTAAATGTGGCAGAAAAGAACAGGGTCTGACGCTGTTCAGGCAAGCGTTTCAGTACCCGCTTAATATCGGTAATGAACCCCATATCCAGCATGCGGTCGGCTTCATCAAGCACAAAAGTCTGCAGCGTGCTCAAATCAATCAGTTCTTTGATAGCCAGTTCCAGCAAACGTCCCGGCGTTGCCACCAGCACATCGCACCCCGCACTCAACGCTTCGATTTGCGGATTAATACTCACACCGCCATACGCGACTACGGTATTGATCCCCAGGCCATCACTGTATTTCACAAAGCTCTGATAAACCTGCTGGGCCAGTTCACGGGTAGGCGTGAGCACCAGCACACGAAGTGCTTTTTCACCGGCATCCTGCTCCAGTAAACGCTGGATAAGCGGCAGCGCAAAAGCAGCCGTTTTTCCCGTACCGGTTTGTGCACCAGCCATCACGTCCCGTCCAGCCAGCACATGAGGGATAGCCGCCTGCTGAACCGGCGTGGGCGTGTGATAGCCCAGTGCATCAAGCACAGATAAAAGAGACGGATGAAGATCTGAATCGGAAAAACGCATTAAAAATACCGCTAAGTATAAACAGGAACCTGACTATTCTAACCCGGTTCAGTTGATTACTGTGAACGGGAATGTGCCTGCAATGCCGCAGATGCCACGCTGACGTTGTATCTCGTGCTAAGCAGCTCAGTGACAAATTCTGACGGCGAAACGGGATCAGCAATGATGTAACACTTGTGCTTTGCGCGGGTGAGTCCCACATACATCAGCCGCCTTTCTTCGGCGTGGGGATAAGTATCAGACGAGGGCAACAGTGCTTCGATAAGTGCATCTTCCCTGCCCCCGCCCGGAAATCCGTTCTTGCCTCCGGAAAACCCAATCAAAATGCAGTGTTCTGCCTCCAGCCCTTTTGATTTGTGAAAACTCCAGAAATGCACATTGTTGCTCAGGTTTTGTTTGCTCAGTGCATGTTTTGCTTCATCCAGCAGAAAGTTATAGCGGGCAATCACTGCCACTGTACTTGCAGGTTCACTGCTGCGGATTTTGCTGACGACTTCCGCTACGCGCTCGACTACCCCGTTTTCTTTGCCCGGTTTATCATCCAGCAGAAAGATCTGCGGCGTATCCGTTTTGGTATGCGTGTCGATGAACTTCCTGAACTGCTCCGGATTTTCCATGATAAATTGACCGGCAGTGTCAGCGATACTGTTATTGTAGCGAAACGTTTTTTGCAGTTTGGTTTCGGTATAGCTGCCGGCAACTTCCCCGAAGCGGGTGGTCAGCGAAAGCTTACCGCCGGAGAACCGGTAAACAGACTGCCAGTCATCTCCCACCACCGTAAGCGATGTTGCCACACCGTTTGCCTTTGCTCTATCCACCAACGCAGTGATGAGCGCCATCCTTGACGCAGAAATATCCTGAAATTCATCGACCAGAATGTACTTCCAGCGCGGGATGAACTTCCCTTTTTCAACTAACTCTGTGGCTCTGGTGATCAAATCATCAAAATCGATGCTATCCTGCCGCTTAAGTTCGTTCACGTAGTCTTTATGAAGCGCACTGAGTAAACCTGCAATTTTCCCTGCCGGTTTAATACCCGCCTCTGTCAGCCGTTTGGCGACACCTGTTCTGTTTAATCCCTCCACCCGCATTGCCTGCAAAGCTTTAGTAAGCAGTTCTGTCACGGCAGTTATCAGCGCCTGCCCGCTTAGTTGCGTCTCCCGACCTTCCTGCACAGATAGCATAGTAATTAAAAGCTGTTGGCGGGCAGCGTCTTCTGCGGTGTACTCTTTTATCCATTGCGCTATCCACGTCTTTAATTCCGCGCTGTTTTCAGCAAATACACTGATTTGTGTAGAACGCCCTGCCTCCTGCAAGATCTGCCGCCCAAGCGCATGAAACGTCCCAATCTGCGGTTCAGTATCCAGTTTAATAGTGTGTGTCTGCGCTTTATCCAGCAAACGCGTTTTCAGCTCCAGGGACGCAGAACGGTTATAGGCGAGCACCAGAATGTCCTGCGGCTTTGCCAGATCACGGTCTATCAAATCCAGCGTTTTTGCCACCATGACCGAAGTTTTCCCTGTTCCGGCAGCCGCCAGCACCATGTTTCTGTCGTTGGAACGCAGCACCGCCAGACGCTGTTCAGTGGTTAAGGGGTTCGACTCAACCGTATCAAAAAATCCACAGCGGGCTTTCAATTGCATTTGCTCGTGATACGACTGCAACTTTGCCATATCGAAGGGATACAGACTCAGAATATCTTTCACCGCTGCAATAGCATCTGCCGAGAGCATGGTTTGCCAGTCAGCCTGATAATTACTGTAATCTCTGTACAGGGAATCAATAAGTGAACGCAGTGCTTCTTCCTGCGAATCTTTAGGGTATTGCAGTTTTACGTTGTCATTAAACTCAGTGAAGACGGCCTGCAAATAGGCCTTTAAATGCCTGCGGATAATTTTATTCGCTGCTACCTGTAACGCCTCCACATTTTCAGACTTAAGGTACCGGTAGCGGACTGTCGTCTTTGCACCTTCCAGTCGCAGTTCATCACCCAAGAACCGTTTCTTCACCTTAAATAAGGTGCGGACTGAGGCCAACGGAAGATATTTGTCTTTTCTGCCGCGATGAGTAAAAACCAGGTTTTCGTTAGCGAGGGTGAGTGTAGGTTTACCAAATAATTTGCCGGCAAAATTAGGCCGGACAGCTATGTCTGACAACAACAACGTCCTTTCTTTGTGCATCACTGTGCAGGAATGAAAAACGGTATTCTACACTATCTTCAGTTCTTGCTGTGCTGTTGCTAGAATGCGGGAAACACTTTTGCCGGGCCATCCTGTGAACATACGCATTATTCCTGTTACTCCCTTTGCACAAAATTGCTCCCTCATCTGGGATCCTGACACCATGAAAGGGGCACTTGTCGATCCCGGTGGCGACAGCAGCAAACTGTACGATGCGGTAGCGCAAAATGGTGTAACCATAGAAAAAGTTATCCTCACCCACGGACACCTTGATCACGTAGGCGCGACGACTGAAGTGGCATCACATTACAATGTGCCGGTTATCGGCCCGCATACCGGCGATAAATTCTGGCTCGACGGCCTGCCAATGCAGAGCCAGATGTTTGGCTTTCCGCCTGCAACACCGTTTGCGCCGGACCAGTGGCTGAGCGACAACGACACAATAACCGTGGGCAATCTTACACTTGAGGTGCTGCACTGCCCCGGCCATACACCGGGTCATGTGGCGCTGGTGGAAAGAACCACGAACACGGTCATTGTAGGCGATATCCTGTTCGCCGGTTCCATTGGTCGTACGGATTTTCCGCAGGGAAATCATCAGCAACTCATCGACAGTATCCGCAGCAAACTGTTTACCCTGCCTGATGAAATGAAAGTGTATCCCGGCCACGGCCCGACCAGCACCATCGGGCATGAGCGCAAAACGAATCCCTTTGTGGCAGACAGTAAATTTGGTTGATGTGACCGTCCCGCCGGCAAAACACATTTAGCGCAAACCGCGCTGGTTAGCCGGCTTTGTGTATCTAATCCGGAGTCTTTATGAATAAAATATCAGCCAGCCGGCTGTTAGTGGTTTTAGTGTGTATCATCATCGCCGGTTGCAGCACGCTGGCTTCTCTTACGTCTTACAGCGTAACCAGTGCAGACCTGCAAAGGGAACTGGATAAACAGGTTACCAGCCTGCAGGAACAGGCTTCTGTCGTCGGTATTCCCATTCTGCTGGAAGTCAACGACATGCAGGTAAATGTGGGGCCGGACAACCGTCAGACCATTCAGCTCATTGCTGACGCCACTGCCACGTTGTCGGTTCTGGGACTGACCTACCCCGCCAAAGTGAAGCTGGATGTCGAAGGTATGCCCTACTACGACTCAACCAAAAAAGCGGTATTCATCCGCTCACTGGTGCTCAACGACACCACCGTGGATGCCATGGGCTATCGCGGCAACCTCGCGCCTGTAAGCAGTAAAGTAATGGGGCTGCTGAATCAATTTTTAATGGATCAACCGGTGTATGAAGTGAAGAACGTACCCTCCGGTTATGCGTGGCTGACAAACATGCCGCTGTCGATGACCGTTGAGTCCGGGAAGATTGTGTTCCGTCCGCAAAACGCGGAATAATACGGGTGGCAGAATACTATCTGGTTGTATCCACTTTACTCATTGCCAGCGCATTTAGTGCTTCTCAATGGGTAAAGTTTGGCCTGCCTTTTCTGCTGCTGTCAGCGCTCTGCTTCGTTACCCTGTCTCCCGTATTTCTGATTTTTGTTGCTTTATATATTTATGTTACGTGGTGCCTGAGTGCGCATCAGAGTAAACCGGTTAACCCGTGGATAACCAGACTCTTTCAATTGATGTGGTTCGTGCTGAGTGCAGGACTCATCATCCATAAACTGCCCGGTTACCAGGGGCTTTTAATAGCAGAAGACATTGCCCTGAAAGCCGGCAGTTTACCCGCTAGCTTTTATTTGAATGTGGACAAAGCCTTATTCAGCTGGTCAGCACTGTGCTTTGTTCCCCTTATTAAACGTAGCTTCCCCTCAAACACCCGGGTTAGATGGTGGATGCCAGTTCTGTTGGTGCCATGTGGTATCGGTGCCGTTGTACTAATTGCAGTAAGTACAGGCATCGTCACCAGGCAAGTGGCTGTACCGGCATGGTTTCCGCTGCTCGCACTTTCCAACCTCATCAACACCTGTGTAGCAGAAGAGTTGTTATTCCGCGGCCTGTTGTTTAAGTTTGTAACCAATAAACTGCCCGCCACGCTTTCATCAACCGCCCGCACTTTGTTGATACTGACTATAACCAGCGCAGGCTTTGGTCTTGCCCATTTTGCAGGCGGCACCAGTTACATGATTGTCGCTACAGTAGCGGGGTTACTTTACGGTGCCGTATATATGCTAACCGGTCGCATTGTTTTTGCCGTACTGACACACTGGCTACTGAATATCACCCATATGCTGGTGCTGACTTACCCTATGACGGATGTATGAATTGAAAAACAGAAAGACGCGCTTGTTACCGCTGAGGACCTTGGCTGCAAAGTGATGATTCCGTGGGGCTACGGAAATGCCAGTTGGCAAATGGGCGACCATTCTTCCCATTCTCCGCTCAAGCGTTTGTTGAGAATGCATCAGGAGGTTAATGCAAAGCTGCCCTTAATAATCCTGAATGAAGGGGAAAGTGTAGCGCTGTGAATATCGCCTGCACTTAGTTCGCGTTGAGACCGTGGGATCGGGAAAGTAGTATGCGTTTCCAATGACTTTCTCGTTTCAGGATGTCGTCATGACTTGCATGAGTATCAGCGATTTCCAGAATCGAATAGCGGAAAGCACTAGCAGATGTTTCCTCTTTATCTAACAACGCCTTAAGCAACACATTGCCGCCGTGGCCGGTTGCAGCGTAAGTAGCCCAGCGACTATAAATGCCACCCAGGCCTGTCGCACTGCCCACGTAATGCTGTCCATTCTGAGTATCTGAAATCAAGTAAATACCTGCAACACTTTCCAGTGCACCGCGCCAGGTTGGAATGTTCTGGCGGATAATCATATCGAGTTCACTCTTTGAAATATCCACATTGTGATAGCCGGGAAAATCCGACAGTGAAAGCTTCTCTTCTTTGAATTCCGCTATTTTCAGACGATCTGATAAAGATTCAGCGTAACGGTAACGGGCACGGTCCCGAAAAACAATATCGATGACTAATCTGCCTGCGTATTCAAGAACTCGTTCTTCCGGTTCGAGGTCGTAGAAATAGCCAACACCCTCCTCCTGATCCCGCATACCTTTCACATGATAAACGCCGGTAAATAAATACCGGTCTTCCGCCGCTAACGGGATCAAACCGATCACGTATGGCCGGTTAAAGTTTCTGCGAGTTTGATATTGCTGCCAAAGGTCAAACTCACCCGCCAAAAAAACATCCAGCGGATTCTCTGTTCCGTTGTGGGCGGCAAAGTGAATTTTTGTATCTTCGGGTGTAAGTTCAGGCATGCTGACTTTCAGGAAAGAGAATAAGTCCATTTAAAACCTCTTATGACTGCGACTTAGGGGATAACATGATTTGCTGAGTCCGCAGTATATACATCGAATGAAAACAATCCACTTATCTGCTTACTTCATGGTATCGTGCTGGCGTATCCCAACTTCAATATTGACGGTTGTAGTCATAAGGAAATGAATCGTGAAGTATCAGAAACAACTAGATAAACTTTGCTCAGGTGCAATGAGCCGGGCCGATATCACCAAACTAAAAGCCAATGCAGAAGCCTTAGTCGCCAGGGGCGATAAAGATGCGTTGATCATCCTGGACAATATCAACTCCAGTAAACCTACCGACAGCAGAATACTCTTCATGGGTTTCTGCCCCGATGCTGATTTTAACCAGCGCCTTGACCTCAAGTGGAAACAAGAAGGGATCTGCCGGTTTGATTTTCTAGTTAGCAAGCCACAAGTAGACAGATGGAATACGCTCTGTACTGGCGATCTCGTTGTACTCAAGAAGCGGGAAAAAATTGGCAAAACCATGAAAATTTATGGTCACGGCCGTATCAAGAAGATTGCTCACGACAATGACGAGATTCGCTATTTTGAGATGGCCTGGTCATCTCAAAATGAAGTCATTGAGGTCCCTCTTATGGGATGTAACTCAACGGTCGACATTAAGACGATGGAGACCGTTGAAGAGGAAATGCCTGTGTTATTTTGGCAATGGTTGAATGTTTCTTAGTTTCTTTGCCGATAATTATCCGGTAAGAGCGATTATCGAAAATGTCCGCCTCTGACAAGAAGCGGACTTACGAATGGATAGATTCAATAGTCAGGCTTAGTGATGAACTAGGCCCTTTCAAATGCCTTGATAAAGTTCCTTGCCTCTTGATGGAAACGGAAGTGCTGTGGCTTTTTGAGTTTACGTGGGGAGGAAAAAGCTGGTGTGATGTAACCCCAAGGCGCTTTTTTTGAAAAGTAGATGACAAAATCTATGTTGTCTGACTTCGCCCACATCGGTTTTACAATAGTATTTTCGTCACTAGAATCTACAGATTTCACTTGGATTCTGTAGTAAAGGTTACCATCTGATATAAGGACATCGGTCTTTGCGCCGTGATCTACATGAGGTTTGTAAACCTGCCATCCATCGCGGATAAGCCAAGCTTCTACTAAGTTTTCAAATGATATATTTTCGAAAAACTGTTTTGTTTTAGAGGGTATTTGATTAGATTTTACTGGCATTGTCTTTCTCAATTTATCCATCACTCCCTGGGTAGGAAAGTGTAGGGTACGAGTCCGCTGGGACTAGTACAAAATTGATTCCACAATGCGTCGGCAAAGAATAGCATTTGTCAGCTAGGGTTGAATCCCTTACCCCAGAGGCGTGGCGCGTGCACGCTTTCTGTTAAAGCTGACTCACTTGTTCGGTGGTGGCTCACGTTCAAGATAAAGCTACTGCTTTTCGGTTATCAGGTCAATATTCTTTTGACAGCAAAGAGCGAGCTCCAGACCGTCACCACTGCAAAGGCGGTAGTATCCTTGAGACAAAATGCGGACGGTAAGTTTTGCGTTGCTGAATTTCTGACTTCTGTTTATAGCGGAGTTAATGCAAAGCTAATCTATTTCCTGGCCCAAACTAGTGTTTGACTGCTGCTAAACATTCTGTAGCTTAGATAATACATTTTAAGTGTCGTCGATGTAGGCATAAATGTCTCAAAAACCTAAAGTTAGAATATACCCTGGAGCAGATATCTTTAAATCCATCCTGTAGGTATTTCCAATGCAAGGACGCATGTAGCCAAAAGATACAAAACTCTCTTTCATATCAAACTGCCATAAGCAGAAAAGGCGAACCATCCGGTTCGCCTTCCATCAATCTAAAACGTCAATTACAAAGAATCAACGCTAAGCAGTGAAAACTCACTCCTCAATATAGCTCTCAATACTTGGACAAGAGCAAATCAGGTTGCGGTCGCCGTATACGTCGTCGATACGGTTTACGCTTGGCCAGAACTTGTTGCGAGCAACAGACTCAACCGGATAAGCGGCGACCTGACGGTCGTAGCTGCGGGTCCAGTCGCTGTCGCAAATGTCGGCCAGCGTGTGTGGTGCGTTGTGCAGCGGGTTGTCTGTGGCATCCCACTCGCCGCTTTCCACTTTGGCGATTTCGTTGCGAATGCTGACCATTGCTTCAATGAAGCGGTCCAGCTCGTACTTGGCTTCAGATTCCGTTGGCTCGATCATCAGCGTGCCGGCAACCGGGAAGCTCATAGTCGGTGCGTGGAAACCGTAGTCGTTAAGACGCTTGGCGATGTCCATTTCTGTAACACCAGACGCTTCTTTAAGCTGACGCAAGTCGATAATACATTCGTGGGCAACACGACCGTTACGGCCTTTGTACAGTACCGGGTAATGGCCTTCCAGCGCCTTCGCCACGTAGTTAGCATTTAAGATGGCCACTTCCGTCGCTTTACGTAAACCTTCCGAGCCCATCATTTTGATGTACATGTAGCTGATTGGCAGAATAGATGCACTGCCCCATGGCGCGGCTGATACTGCTCCACAATCTTTACCTGTACCTTCAATGTTTACCACTGCGTGGTTTGGCAGGAAAGGCGCAAGGTGTGATTTCACACCAATTGGTCCCATACCCGGGCCGCCGCCACCGTGAGGAATACAGAAGGTTTTATGAAGGTTCAGGTGCGATACATCTGAGCCGATGAAGCCCGGTGACGTAACGCCTACCTGTGCGTTCATGTTGGCACCGTCCATGTAAACCTGACCGCCGTACTGGTGCACGATGTCGCAGATTTCACGGATAGTTTCTTCGTAAACACCGTGGGTAGACGGATAGGTGATCATGGCACAAGACAGGTTATCACCCACTTCTTCTGCTTTCTTACGCAAGTCAGCTAAATCAACGTTACCGTTCTTATCACACGCCACAACAACCACGTTCAGGCTGACCATTTGTGCAGACGCCGGGTTTGTACCGTGCGCTGAACTTGGGATCAGGCACACATTACGGTGACCTTCGCCACGGCTTTCGTGGTAGCGCTGAATCGCCAGCAATCCGGCATATTCACCCTGTGCACCGGAGTTAGGCTGCATAGATAATGCGTCGTAACCGGTGATGTTGATCAGCCACTCGCTCAGCTCACCAATCATTTCCTGATAACCGGAAGCCTGGTCCACAGGCGCGAACGGGTGAAGCTGACCGAACTCAGGCCAGGTGACCGGAATCATTTCGGCTGTCGCGTTCAGTTTCATGGTGCATGAACCCAATGAAATCATTGAGTGGTTCAGTGCTAAATCTTTGTTTTCCAGTGACTTGATGTAACGCAGCATCTCAGTTTCTGAGTGATACGAGTTAAATACATCATGAGTCAGGAAATCAGACGTACGTACCAGATCCGCAGGAATAGACTGGCTGCCCTGTGTGGTAACTTCAGCGTCCAGACCATCCACGGTTAAACCGTGATCGCCACCCAGCAGTACATCGAACAGGCCGGCAATATCCGCACGGGTGGTGGTTTCATCTAACGACACACCTACAGCGCCTTCAAGATCGGCACGCAGGTTCAGGCCGCGGGCATAAGCCGCTTCAAGCACTTCTGCTTTGTTATCCACCATCACGGTTAACGTATCGAAGAAAGTGCTGTGCTTCAGCGCAACGCCTTTTTGCGTTAAGCCGGTTGCCAGAATATCGGCGAAACGGTGAATGCGGTTAGCGATGGTTTTCAGGCCTTCAGGGCCATGATAAACGGCGTAGAAAGACGCCATATTGGCCAGCAGCACCTGTGCAGTACAGATGTTAGAGTTGGCCTTTTCACGACGGATATGCTGTTCGCGGGTTTGCAGCGCCATGCGCAGTGCAGGACGGCCACGGGTGTCTTTACTTACACCGATGATACGGCCGGGTAATGAACGCTTGTAGGCATCACGGGTAGCAAAAAACGCTGCGTGAGGACCACCGTACCCCATCGGTACACCGAAACGCTGTGCACTGCCAAGTGCCACGTCAGCACCCAGTTCACCCGGCGATTTAAGCATAACCAGG
>NZ_CFHOXV010000003.1:187469-250362 GCF_984505615.1 Alteromonas sp.
GCCGCTACGGCAACAATACCTTTTTTAGCTTGTACCGCTGCAATGATGTCGCTGATATCTATTACTTCACCGGTGGTAGTCGGATATTGCAACAGCGCACCGAACACATCGTGCTCTGCGGCTTCTTCTGCAGGACCGGTAACAATACCGAAACCAAACATTTCTGCGCGGGTTTCTACCACGTCTTTGGTTTGCGGGTGCACATCATCAGCGATGAAGAACAGGTTCGCTTTTTTGTTTTTCGAAACACGCTTGGCCAGAGCCATGGCTTCTGCGGCCGCTGTGCCTTCGTCCAACAATGAGGCTGAGGCCAGTTCCAGACCGGTCAAATCAATAGTAACCTGCTGGAAGTTCAGAATGGCTTCAAGACGGCCCTGGGCAATTTCAGGTTGATACGGCGTATATGCCGTGTACCAGCCCGGATTTTCCAGCACATTACGCAGAATAACGTTCGGTACGTGGGTGTCGTAATAACCCATACCGATAAAAGAGCGGTTGATTTTGTTTTTAGAAGCCACGGCTTTCAGTGCAGCCAGTGCATCAACTTCTGTCTCGCCACCACCTACTTCAATGGGTTTATCCAGTTGAATAGCTGCCGGTACAGTTTGAGCCATCAGATCATCCAGTGAGTCAGCGCCCACAGATGCCAGCATGGCTTGAATTTCTTCTTCACCCGGGCCGACGTGGCGGCGGATAAAGGCATTTTTTTGCTCTAACTGAGCCAAAGTAAGGGATGAATTCGACATAGTTTTGTTAAGCACTTGCAATGGGTTATAAAAACAAAAGGGGCTTAAATTGCCCCTTTAAGCCTTTTTGGATGTTGGCTCTGTAACGAATTAGTCTTCGTCGATGCTGTTTTCGTAGCCTTCTGCGTCCAGCAGACCTTCAGCTTCAGCAGGATCATCCGCTTTAATCTTGAATAACCAGCCGTCTCCGTACGGGTCGCTGTTTACCAGCTCAGGAGAGTCTTCCAGCGCATCGTTGATCGCAACGATTTCGCCGCTGATTGGCGCGTATACATCAGATGCAGCTTTAACAGACTCAGCGACACACACGTCGTCACCGGTACTTACCGCGTCGCCCACATCAGGCAAATCAACAAATACCATGTCACCCAGTAAGTCCTGAGCGTGCTCAGAAATACCTACAGTGAAAACACCATCGCCTTCAGGACGAACCCACTCGTGAGTTGATGCATAACGTAAATCGGTTGGGATATTGCTCATAATAAGTTCCTGATTATTCCTTGATGTTGGGATTACAATACACTTTTACCATTGCGTACAAAGCTGGGCTTAACCACATTTACTGTAACCCACTTTTTACGCATTTCCACCTCTACAGTATCACCTGTATTGGCAGGTACCCGGGCCAGTGCAACGGAATGCCCTAATGTTGGTGAGAAGGTGCCTGAAGTGATCACACCCTCTCCTGATTCTGAACGCACTTTTAAACCGTGACGTAACACGCCTTTCTCGGTCATTACCAGGCCGACAAGTTTGTCAGTACCGGCTTCTTTTTGTGCTTCTAATGCTTTGCGACCGACGAAATCACGGTCTGCCGGTTCCCATGTAATGGTCCAGCCCATGTTGGCAGCCAGCGGAGAGACGGTTTCGTCCATATCCTGACCGTACAGGTTCATACCGGCTTCTAAACGCAGCGTGTCACGTGCACCTAAGCCACACGGCTTAACACCTGCATCCAGCAGATCCTGCCAGAACTGCCCTGCCTGCGCGGCGGGAACCATAATTTCGTAGCCTGCTTCACCGGTGTAACCGGTAGTAGCAATGAATAAATCTTCCGCCTGTACGCCGAAGAACGGCTTCATGCCGGCAACCGCTTCTTTCTGAGCAGCGCTGAACAGCGTAGCGGCTTTTTCTTTCGCATTCGGGCCCTGAACGGCAATCATCGCGAAGTCCGGCTTTTCAGTGATGGTGACATCAAAACCGCTGGCTTTGTCTTTCAGCCAGTTCATGTCTTTTTCGCGGGTGGCGGAGTTCACTACAAGGCGATAGTTAGTTTCATCGAAGAAATACACGATAAGATCATCAACCACACCGCCTTCTTCGTTCAGCATGCCGCTGTAAAGCGCCTTACCTTTAACCTGTAACTTGGCTACGTCGTTAGCCAGCAGGTAGCGCAGATAATCTTTTGCCTGCGCGCCTGTGACATCAACAATGGTCATGTGAGACACATCGAACATACCGGCGTCTTTACGCACCGCGTGATGCTCTTCGATTTGTGAACCGTAATTGATTGGCATATCCCAGCCGAAGAAATCGACCATTTTTGCGCCAGCTTCAAGGTGCTTAGCGTGTAATGCGGTGGTATTCGTCATGCGACTTTGTCCGTTTCGATGTGATAAAAACAGCACAAAGTATAGGGTTACGGCAAAAGACCAATCAAATTGGAATTTCTTATCCTTACATTTGCAAATATAATATAAGAAACTCATATCATCAGCATTTCAAATCATTATGAAGCAGTTGTCGTTAGATAACTTACGTACTTTCGTGAGTGTTATTGAGCAAGGTGGATATGCTAAAGCAGGCGAATGGCTGGGCCGTTCCCAGCCTGCCATCAGCTTACAAATCAAAAAACTGGAAGAGCAGTTAGACCGGAAATTGTTTACCAAAGTGGGTCAGCGGCACCTGCCCAGTAACGATGGCAACTGGCTTTACCCCAAAGCAAAAGAATTGCTTGAGATGAACGATGCCATTTTCCGGTCGTTAACTCCGGCTCCGTTAAGTGGCCGCCTGCGTCTTGGTATTCCGAATGAATTCGCATCAACACTGTTACCGGGTTTAATTGGTGAGTTTTCCAAGCGCTACCCGGATGTTTCACTGGAAGTGACCTCATCGCTAAGCCGCGATCTGCTCCATGCTTCAAGGCGCAGTCAGTTCGATTTAATTCTGGCCCTGGTGAATCCTGATACGGAAGCCGGTGGTGAACTGGTGCTGGAAGACGATATGGTGTGGGTAGGTGATGCCGCCAGACCGCTGGTAAGCGACCATATTTCTTTAGTGCTCGCTCCGGACGGTTGTATGTACCGCAGCCGGGTGATTGATGAATTAAAGCAGCAAACACGGGTATGGAAAATTACCTATACCAATGCTGATTTAGGCGGTCTGGTTGCGGCTATTCAGCAGGGTTTGGGGATCACCGCCCTCGCCCGTTCCAGTATGCCGGAGAATTTAACTATCTTAAAAGACAGCCGCCTGCCCCGCCTGGGTAAAGTCAATATTTGCCTGTTCAATCAGGATACCCAGCATCCGGTGGTCAGCCGCACGCTGGCGGAGTTTATAAAAAGCAGGCTACAGCGTTAATCTGTTTCAGATCCGTTCATGAGTTCAGTGGTTCCGGGCTGGCAGTATGCTTAGTATGAAGTGGTTAAAACTTAACATTATTAATCAACCATAGATAAGGATGCCACTGTGAACCACGAACATACGCCGCCAGTATCAACTACAAGGTTTCCGGCAGAAAATCTGCTTGCCGGTGTACTGCTTTTTACTCTGGGCATGGGAGCGGGTGCGGCTATTGGTATGTCATGGGTCGTTTAATATGTCAGTTTTGTGACAATCACCTTTGAATATACGACTAAAGACTATACACTCCGCTGCCATTCTTACCGGCTGCAAGGTGAAATGTGTCTTTTACTTGTTCTTCTCTACGCTTTCTTTTCATTACATTCAGCGTTCTTTCTGCATTTAACAGCAATGCCACGTCTTTATTCTCAGACTACGAGGGTAACGGCCTGACTTATTCTACAGCGGATAATCAGTATTCCGTGCAAATCCGTGGCAGAGCACAGTTTCGCTTTGCCAGCCCTGGCGCCGGGCAACCCAACGACATTGGCGATTTCATTGCTAAAAGTGGCAATCAGTTCGATATTAACCGTGCCCGGCTAAAGGTTGGCGGACACGCTGTTCGTGAATGGATAAAATACTACTGGGAGTACGACGCCGCAGATTCCCGCACATTAAACGCCACCATTGCGCTGGAAAAATATGACGGACTAAAGGTGAAGTTCGGTCAGTGGAAAGTGGAATACTCACGCGAACGTAGCGTGAGCAGCGGTGGACAGCAAATGATGGACCGCTCAATCATCAACCGTGTTTTTACTCTGGATCGCCAGCAGGGTATGTCGGTTTATGGGCATATTGATGAAGGCGGCGCGGCAAACTTTAATTACTGGACAGCTCTGTTAACCGGTTCCGGTCGCGGTGAATATCACAATCACGATGGCAACCCCATGTATGCCGGACGCTTCCAGTGGAACTTTCTGGGTAAGGAAACCGGATTTAAAAACAGTGATATCAAACGCACGCCAGAACCTGCAGCCGCTGTTGCTGTAGCCGGCGCCAAATATCGCAGTATCTACACCCGCTTTTCCTCGTCGGGCCCGGGCGCACTGGATAATATCGATATTGGTGAAACCCCTGACCAATACGACGTAAAACAATATCTCGTCGACGGCGCATTCTTCTATCAGGGTTTTAACGCTCAGGGCGAATATCACGAAAAAGAGGTCACCGACAGAATTAACGGGAACCGGCAAACAACCCTGCGTGGCTATTACGTGCAGGCCGGATACTTCTTAAATGAACAGTTTGCCTGGTGGCCTGCGCCGCTTGAAGTGGCAGCCAGATATGCCACGTACGATCCGAAAACCGGTGATGATGGTGACAGATTTTACGAGCGCACACTGGCATTTAACTGGTTTATCAACGGTCATAACAATAAAGTGACCGCTGAAGTCAGTCAAATCAGCATGGAACAACAGAGTGAAGAGGTGAGAGACAGGATAACCTGGCGCTTACAATGGGATGTCAGTTTTTAACCGCTGCCGAATTCAGCATTATTGCTTACCCATCTTACCAACAAAAATTACTACTTTTGTCTAAATTACCTGACTATACTGAAGAGTATACTAACAAAAACTATGATTCTAAAAATAGTTGCCGGATGGTCGCCATCCGGTATGTGTAAAAGCTTTCATGTGGCAACTTTTCTTCCTGCCCCTTTACACAGTTAACCGGAAAATATTATGAAAAACGACATCGGGGTTGATTTACGTCAAGTAAATTCTCTTTTGCTGACAGCGTTGTCAAGCTATTGTCAACGCTGTCACTACAGAGTCAGAAGTATAGAAAATGCAAACGATTTGAAAATCGTTGCAGAGCTTTATAACGAAGATGTGCTGACGATGAAACTGCTGGCTGAAGGGGAAGTAGAGATTGAGACTCAGAGCTTCGAAAGTGGTGAATCCCGCTTTACGCGGGAATCATTGAATGCGCTGCTGCGTGCTACCAACCCATCGCCTGAGCCAGCCACTGACGCTTGATAGCGGGAATGGCGTCTGTCATTACCAGCCCGGCCCCGCGCACAAATTTCTTCAGGGGATGATTTCCGGCAAACAACGTTTTAAACCCGTCCATTGCCGCTACCACCGCCATTGCATCAGCCTTTCTGGCCCGCTCGAACGCCCGTAACTTTTCAAGAGATGCAAAATCTTTATCATCCTGAACACAGGTTTTAAGGGTTTCTGCAAGCGCAAAAGCGTCACGCATCCCTAAGTTCGCTCCCTGCCCCGCCAGCGGATGAATGGTATGTGCCGCATCACCGATAATAACCATGCCATTCTTTGCCCACTGTCTGGCATAACGCATGGTAAGCGGGAAGCTGTGTCTTTCACTTTCTACCGTTAACACGCCCAGAACACCGTCACTGGTTGCACTGAGGGCATGATTAAAGGCTTCATCACTCAACCCTGTTAAAGACGATGCCACTTCATTTGTCTGAGACCAAACTATAGAAACCAGATCCGGCTCAGATAAAGGTAACAGCGCTAACGGTCCGTCCGGGGTAAACACTTGTCTCGCGCACTGTTCGTGAGGTTCGGAGGTTCTCACTGTGGCGACGATTGCCGTATGACCGTAATCTTTGAAGGTAAGAGGAAATTGAGCTTGCCGGCGCACAAAAGAATTCGCTCCGTCGGCACCGACCAGTAACCGGCAGGCCAGTACCTGGTCGTTCTCCAGCATCAGCATGGTTTCGCGCTGCCCGCTGAGTACCTTCTGAATACGGGTTTCGATTAATTTTACGTGAGACTGCTGCGCTACCGTGTCAGCCAGCGCATTGGTCAGCAACTGGTTTTCAATGATATGTCCGAGCTGCGGCGCGGGTAAATCTTCCTTCGAAAAGTGAATTTTTCCGAAACTGTCTTTATCCCAGACGGACATCGTGTGATAGGCACTTACCCGCTCTTGCGGCATGCGCTGCCATACGCCAAGGTCTGACAGCGTTGAATAATTAGCCCCGTTAATTGCACTGACCCGTAACGCAGGTTCTGACGGCATCTCACGGTAAAATGGCTGGTCGCTGATCACGGCCACAGATATGCCGCTGTCATGCAAGGCTGCTGCAAGGCTTAATCCCACCATGCCGCCACCCGCAATAGCAATATCCACTGTATCCATGCTCTTTCTCCTGAATATTATGCGCCCGGGGCAAATCCGGTGGTTTGTCTGACAAAAAACGATTTCAGCGACGGACAGTTATCCATCGCCATCAAACCGGCATTTCTGGCTGCCAGCAAACCCCGGTTATCATTGGAAAACAACCTGACCAGGCCATCGGTCAGCGTGATGGTTGACCTCTTGTCCTGCTCACGGTTCAGCGCATATTGGCGCAACACATGAAAAGCACCGGGATCATCAGCATCAGCCAGTTGTGCCACCAGCGCACAGGCATCACGTAAGCCAAGGTTAAAACCCTGCCCGGCAATGGGATGAAGTGTTTGCGAGGCATTGCCACACACGACTGCGCGATGCGTGGTGGTATTCACCGTACGCTGCAGTGTCAGGGGATACGCAGTACGCTCACCGGCTTGCAGAATTGCGCCCTGCCGCCAGCCGAAATCATTCTGCAGCGCCTGGATAAAAGCTCTATCACCGGACTGCATCAGGGTTTCCGCCCGGTCAGGCGACACCGTCCATACAACGGAAAAGCCGCAGGCATTACGGTGTCCGGTGGCAAAGCCCGGATCGTAAGGCAAAAATGCCACCGGGCCTTCCGGGGTAAATCGCTCGTAAGCAAGATGTTCGTGAGGTTTTTGCGTGATGACATTCACCACAATGGCAGTTTGCCGGTAATCCTCTGTGGTACGCTCAAACCCGAGTTCTTCATGCAGTGGCGAACGGCCACCATCTGCCAGAACAACCAGCCGGGCGCGCAGGGTTTCACCGTTGCTGAGGGTAAGTTCCGTGGCATCCTGAGTGCGGCTCACTGAACTCACATGCAATGGACAAAACAAACTTAATCCCGGGGTCTCCGGCGGAATTTGCAGGGCTTCACCCAGGTGCTTCAATGAAATTACCTGCCCGAAATGGCTGACGTGAAAGTCATCGGCATTGAGCTGGCAAAGCCCGGCAGCTCCTTTGTCTGAAACCTGAATATGCTTGATGGGCACGGCACCGGCAGAACCTGCGTCGATATCCAGCGCGGCCAGTTCATCCGCGGTGCGTTTTGCCAGTGCAATCACTCTGGCATCGAAGCCCGGATGGGAACCGTCTGAGGTATAAGCGTTGGCTTCTACCAGCGCGACAGAAAAGCCGGTGTGTTTCAGCAATCCGCGGGCAATAACGTTACCTGTTGCTCCGCCTCCGATAATCACGACATCAAATTCAGACACCGGTTATGACTTCCTCATTAACGCTTCAATTTCACTGATTTCTTTCGGTACATCTGCAGTTATTACGTCAGCACCGGTTGCCGTGATCACCAGGTTATCTTCAATACGCACACCAATACCGCGATAGGCTTTGGGCACATCTGCGTCCGGCGCAATATAAAGTCCGGGTTCGATAGTGATCACCATACCCGGTTGCAGCGGGCGATCTTCACCGTCCTGACGGTAGTCACCCACATCATGTACGTCCAGTCCTAAATAATGCCCTATGCCGTGCATAAAGAACTGCCGGTAATGCAAACCTTCAAGGTTTTCTGCCACAGTGCCTTTCAGCAGGCCCAGTTCAACCAGACCGGCGGTGAGTACTTCAGCGACAATTAAACCGGCTTGGTTCAGCGTCATACCGGGCCCAATCCTGTCGAGTACGGCAAGCTGAGCATCCAGTACTAACTGATAGATACTGCGCTGTGGCGCACTGAATTTTCCATTTACCGGAAAGGTCCGCGTGATGTCACCAGCATAACCCGCATATTCTGCTCCGGCATCGATCAGGATCAAATCACCGTCACAAATCTGCGCGTTGTTTTCGGTGTAATGCAAAATACAGGCATTATCGCCGCTGCCCACAATGGTGCCGTAGGCAGGATGTCTGGCACCGGACATAGCAAATTCGTGATGCAGCTCTGCTTCAAGCTGATATTCGTAACAACCGGGATGAGCAAACTTCATGGCACGGATATGTCCCTGCGCAGAGATTTTTCCGGCAGCCTGCATCAGCGCAATTTCACAGGAAGATTTGAATAACCGCATTTCATGAATTAACGGTGTAACATCACAGAGTGCCGCCGGAGAAATATTTTCCTTCGGTGCTGCCGCCAGCTTATTGTGCAAAGCAAACAGGGTTTCCCGCAACGGACTTTGAAACGGAAAATACACATGGTCGTGTCCGCCAAGCCATTCTGACAGCACATCCTCCAGTTCGCTCAGCTCAAACGCTTCATCCAGAGCAAACTCTGACAAACCGGCATCAGCGCCTAAACGCCTGCCCTGCCAGATTTCGGCTGTTTTGTCCTTCGGACGAAACGCCATTGCACGGTAAGGGTCGGAAAACTGGCTGTGGTTCGACAGCAACAACATGGTATCTGGCTCGTCAAAACCGGTGAGATACCAGAAGTCGCTGTTCTGGCGGAAAGGATATTCTGTATCGCGGCTGCGTGTTATCAGCGAAGCAGCGGGGATCACTACCACGCTTTCCGGTTCACACAAGGCCAGCAAGCGGTGCTGGCGCGCAATAAATTCCTGTTTGCTTATCATGATCAATGTACGGAAGGTTTATCTTTTTGATCGTCGAGCAGCGACTCGCCCAGTTCGTTGAAGCAAAGCAGTGCAGAAATTTTGACGTACTCCACCACTTCAAACAGCGCCCGCTCAGATTCTTCATCTTCGGTCATAGGCTCTTCCATGCGGGAGATATCGGCGAAATCCTGCAACGCTTCTTTGACGTCTTCAGAACATTGCATCAGGTTTTGCTGATACAACCCAAAACCAAGCATAAAGCCCTGCACCCAGTTAATCAGACCCAGACCACGGTCATTGATCGGTGCTTTGTCATCCGGCAACATCAGATTGAGGGAAAATTCTGCTTCAATCAGTTGCTGACATAATTCATTGAATACATCGGTAAGCACCACGGTCAGTTCCGGGGCAAACGCAGCGCCCTCATTCATGGTGTCTTTCAGTACATCCAGCCACTTCCGTTCTGATACCGCCATACCGCCACATAACATACCGCACAATGTGCCCTGAATTTCAGCACCGTCTGCGATGACATCGTATTGTGACAACACATTAGTGACACGGTCGTAATCGAGTTGTTTATCCACGTATTCTTTCCATCAGTTAATTGCGGTCATGCTACCAAAAAGGCTGCTTAAAACCCAGTTTAAACCAATTTCATGGACAGTGTTTGAGCAGTCAGTCTTTCTCCCCTTTTCACGTTCCTCATAATGCTTTAGGATCAACACTGTTATCGATAAAACCTGCTCAATAAAGCAACAAGCTTAACCAAATGGTCAGGCATGCAATACGTTGCTACAGCAGGCTTAGAGCCAATAAAACAGCCTTTTTTGAAAAGTTCTCAAAACTTTAAGTGTGATCTGCTTCACGAACCGTGTCGTTTGATATACTCTGTTGCGCTGTTTTTTAATTACACTGTCTTCTGGAATGTTTGCCAGTTCATTCATGTCCCTGGCCGATGCTTTAAACCAAGGAAGATGACCGCGTAGCTATTGTGCAAGCCCGGCGCGTACCGGGAAGCCTACGGCTATGAAGATTCTTCCGCCCTGAACATTTCGGTTCACGGGCGAACGATGAACAGCGGCATTTCGGAAGGCGCCCTCTTTCGACGGAAAGTAGAAATGGCAGTCATTAATTTTGGTTCGATAAATATCGATCACGTCTATCACGTAGATCATTTCGTAAAGCCGGGTGAAACACTGGCATCAACAAAATACACTCAGTTGCTTGGTGGCAAAGGCGCAAACCAGTCTATTGCACTGGCACAGGCCGGTGCTGATGTTAAGCACGTGGGCGCAATTCATCAGTCTGATGCGGCATTCAAACAAACATTAATTCGCCATGGCGTTGATTGTCAGTATGTTGCCTGTACCGAAACGGCCTCCGGCCATGCCATTATTCAGGTAACCCCTGACGGTGAGAACGCCATAGTGTTGTTCGGCGGTGCTAATCAGACAATCAATGAAGCGACAGTCAGAAAAGCCCTCAGTGACACCAGTTCAGCTGACTGGGTACTTACCCAGAATGAGACCAGCAGCATTGCTGATATGTTGAAGCAGGCAAAAGAGAAGCAACTGAAAGTTGCCTTTAACCCTGCGCCGATGAGCGAATCAGTTAAGTCTTTACCGCTGGAATGTGTTGACCTGCTCATCGTAAATGAAACCGAAGCTGCGGCGATTACCGGGCAGGACAATGTTGAAGATATCGTCACCTGGTTTAAAGCTAACTGGCAACATGGCGAAGTGATTCTTACACTGGGTAAAGACGGCGTGATAATGCTGCGTAAAAGTGGCGATGTGATCAAAGTAGACGCATTTACGGTGGATGCTGTTGATACCACCGCCGCCGGTGACTGTTTTATCGGTTATTTTTTATCGGCCTACAGCAATCACACAGACGCCAGACAAGCACTTATCCGTGGCTGTGCCGCCTCTGCCATCGCCGTTACCCGTGAAGGTGCCGCACAATCTATACCGCAGCAGAAGGAAGTAGACCGCTTCCTCGCGAAACATGTCTGATAGTTCAAAAGGACAACTATGACACACAAAATTATTCTTGATACTGATCCGGGCATCGATGATGCAATGGCGATCTTTTTTGCTTTTCAACATCCTGAAATTGAAGTGCTGGGCCTGACTACCGTTTTCGGTAATGTTCCGGTAACCATGTCTGCCAGAAATGCGCTGACCCTGTGTGAATACGCCGGTCAGGACATTCCTGTCACGCAAGGTGTGGGCATGCCATGGGTTGGCCCTGAGTCAGGTTATGCCCATTTCGTGCATGGTGATGACGGCTTCGGTAATACGTTTCCGGAAGCCTCTGAGCGGGAGCTCGATCCCCGCAGTTCAGCACAGTACATCGTAGATATGGCCCGCAAACATCCCGGTGAAATCACCCTGGTTGCGATTGGCCCGCTGGGTAACCTGGCGCTGGCATTGCGCCTTGAGCCGGAATTACCCAAGCTGATTAAAGGTGTCGCGATTATGGGCGGCGCGGCATTTGTACCCGGTAACGTAACGCCGGTGGCTGAAGCCAATATCTGGAACGACGCCCACGCCGCAGCCATTGTATTCGCTGCCGACTGGCCTGTTACCATGTTTGGCCTTGATGTTACGCTGAAAGCGCCTTTCGCACCGTCTTTCCTGGATACTCTGGAAACGGGTAATGAAAAACTGGGTGGCTTCGTTAAGCGTGCATCACAGTTTTATATCGACTTTTACTCGCAAAACCGTGAAGAACGTGTGTGTTTCTTCCACGACGCGTATCCGCTGGCCTGGCTGGTCAACCCTGAACTGTTTACCATTACCCGTGGCCACGCCCGTGTAGGTACCGGTGAACTGGACAGAGGACAAACAGTCGTCGCTCCGGCAGGTTCAACACCAAGCCCGCTATGGACTGAAGCGCAAATGATTGATGTCGCAACCGATGTTAATCACGAAAAACTGGAACAATTGTTCATCGACACCTACGCTTTATAAAGTCCGGAGGAGTATTTCCCTGCTAAAAGCGCCTCCGGGCGCTTTTTTTATGACTTAAGGACAGCCCGGGGAAATCATGATTCAACCGCCATTACCGGAAAATGAAGAAATCACTCAGTTCAGACAACAGGACCCCTGTTTAGCTATAGTGGCTTTAACAGAAGACTTATTCACTGAAGACAAACAATTGCGGCAAACCGGCATTGATGCCGCCCTCACACTGCCTGTGAATAATGATACACTTTGCGACACCTTAAGTTTCTTCTTATTACCCGATGGAAAAAATCAGTAGCGCAGGATTAACACGTCAGGAATTACGTAAAGTACTGCGGTTACGCCGCAACAACCTGTCTGAAGAGACGCAGGCTCAGGCTGCCGTAAGCCTGAGCCGTGAGCTGACGGCACTGCCGGAATGGCAACAAGCCACGCATGTAGCGGCATACCTGGCAAACGACGGAGAAGTCAGCCTTTCGGACACCATTACCACCGCGGCAGCCCAGAATAAAATCGTCAGCCTGCCGGTACTGCATCCGTTTAACCGTCAGCATCTGCTATTTTTGCACTATCATGACAACACCATACTGGTGAATAACCGCTTCAATATTGCTGAGCCTCAGTTACGCTGCCCTGATGTGATACCTTTTTCCCGTCATGATTTAATTCTGATGCCGCTCACCGGTTTCGACGAAAAAGGAAACCGGCTGGGCATGGGTGGCGGATTTTACGATCGTACGCTGGCGCCCTATCGCAACGCAGCTTCCCGCCCCCTGCTTGCCGGTATCGCACATGATTGCCAGCAGGTTGACGCGCTGCCGGTTGAACCCTGGGATTTCCCCCTGGATCTCATCATCACGCCTTCCGGCGTAATACGGCCGGATAAGACTAATTGCCCTTAATTTCGTCTCCCATTCCTGCAGTTTTCAGTTAAACTTCTGCAAAACTTTGGAGAACCCCTATGGATCAGAACGCGAAGAAGAAAGCTGTAGCTGAAGCAGCCATAAAATATGTAGAGCCGGACACCATTGTTGGTGTGGGCACAGGCTCAACGGTCAATTTTTTTATTGATGCGCTGGCAGACATTAAACACAAGATTATTGGCGCAGTATCCAGCTCAGACGCATCAACAGAAAAACTTAAAGCCCACGGCATTGAAGTGTTTTCGCTGAATGAAGTAGACAGCCTTTCTGTTTATGTTGACGGCGCTGATGAAGTGACAGAACACAAACACATGATCAAAGGCGGCGGCGCAGCCCTGACGCGTGAAAAAATCGTCGCAGCGGTAGCGAAAACTTTCGTGTGCATTGTAGACGACACCAAACAGGTACCGGTACTGGGCAAATTTCCGCTCCCTGTTGAAGTCATTCCCATGGCGCGCTCTTACGTAGCCAGAGAGCTGGTAAAACTGGGTGGCGATCCGGTTTACCGTGAAGGCGTGGTGACTGACAACGGCAACGTGATACTGGATGTTCACAACCTGAACATCATTAATCCCCGTGAAATGGAAGATGCTATTAACAGTCTGGCCGGCGTAGTCACTAACGGTATTTTTGCCAACCGTGGCGCAGATATTGTACTGGTAGCAACCGGTTCGGGCGTAATTACGGTCAGCGACTAAACTTAATCACCCTGTCAGCAAGCCGGATATAAGGCTTGCTGAATGAAATAGCGCTTTTAACCAACAACGATATCTGTTATTTTGCCCATATAGACGTCCAGATGTCTTTTTGCAACCAACTATTCGAGATGTGAGGCAATGAGTAAAGTATCCCTACCCAAGGACAAGATCCGTATATTGCTACTGGAAGGCGTTCACCAAAGTGCCGTTGAAACCTTAAACAGTAACGGTTACACCAATGTTGAGTATCTGAAGACCTCCCTGTCAGAAGAAGATCTCATCGAAAAAGTGAAGGATGTTCACTTTATCGGAATCCGTTCACGTACTCAGATCACTGAGGCCGTGGTTCAGGCCGCTGAAAAGCTGGTTGCTGTAGGTTGCTTCTGTATCGGTACCAATCAGGTAGATTTGAAAGCCACTCAGTTTAAAGGCATTCCTGTATTCAACGCGCCATTTTCTAACACCCGTTCTGTTGCAGAACTGGTGCTGGGCCAGTTAATTCTTCTTCTTCGCGGCGTACCGTCCAAGAATGCCAAAGCCCATCGTGGTGAGTGGGAAAAGAGTGCTGTAGGCTCATACGAAGCCCGTGGTAAAACGCTGGGTATCATTGGCTACGGCCACATTGGAACACAGCTGAGCATTCTTGCTGAGCACCTGGGCATGCGCGTTCAGTTCTACGATATTGAAGACAAGCTGGTACTGGGTAACTCTGTGCAGGTGAAATCGCTGGATACCCTTCTGGCGACATCTGACGTCGTTTCTCTGCATGTTCCTGAAACCCTGTCTACTAAAGACATGATTGGTAAAGCAGAACTGTCGAAAATGAAAAAAGGCGCCATTCTTATCAATGCGTCCCGTGGTACTGTTGTTGATATCGATGCACTGGTTGAAGCTATGGAAAGCGAACACCTTGCCGGTGCCGCTATCGATGTATTCCCGGTTGAGCCGAAATCGAATACTGAAGAATTCGAATCACCGCTGCGTCAGTTTGATAATGTGATCCTTACCCCCCACGTGGGCGGCAGCACACAGGAAGCGCAGGAAAATATCGGTATTGAAGTAGCCGGTAAACTGGCGAAATACTCAGACAACGGTTCAACGCTGTCTGCAGTGAACTTCCCTGAAGTATCCTTACCGGATCACCCCGGCCGTTCACGCTTACTGCACATCCACGAAAACCGTCCGGGTGTACTGAACCAGATTAACCAGACATTCGCAGAAAAAGGTATCAACATTGAAGCTCAGTATCTGCAAACCGTTGCAGATATCGGTTACGTAGTTGTTGATGTGGAAGCAAACAAAGCCGATGAAGGTCTGGCCCAGCTTCAAAACATCAAAGGCACAATTAAAACCCGCCTTCTGCACTGATCCCTTCGAAAGGATTATGTTCAAAATCAAATCCGGTGTCTCTGTACACCGGATTTTTTTATCTCTTCTGGTCACGCCTTCCGCAGTTAAATCCTGCTCTGTTTGATCTCAGCTTTGTGCTGCCGTGTATCTTTTCTGTGACACATAAATTTAACACCTGCTACGTTGGGCCATGACGGCGCACGTATTTAACCTCAGGGCTTTTAAGCATGATGAGAAGAAACGCACTGTGCATGACGTTAGGGATAACCGCTTTGTGTGGTCCCGTCACTGCAGAAGAAGATAACTTTAACCTTGGCGGTCATGTGAGAGTCAATTACGGTCACCGTGACTGGCAGGCGCCGGCAATACGGGACGGACTGGAATTTGAGTCAATCAAACTCACCGTCGACGGAAAATTCGATGACTTTTCCTACAAAGCTGATTACCGTTGGTATGAAAATACTGATTTCGATACGGTCCGCTATGCAGATCTGACCTGGCATTACGACGAATACCTGGATGTCACCGGCGGTATCACTAAAGTCCCCTTCGGATTGTTACCTTTCGCTTCAAACAGCTTCTGGTTCTCCGCCAATTACTATATTGGTTTTGAAGATGATTATGATGCAGGGGTTGTTGCCCGTTATGAACGGGGTCCGTTTACGGTTCACGCCGGCTATTTTCTGAATGATGAATACAATAATGCCGCCCGCTTTGGCCGCTACTCCTTTGACGTCGCTGATGACGGCGAATACCGTAATCAGGAAGATGGCCAGTACAACTTGCGGGTAAATTACGAAGCCAGACTACTTCCCCGCTCCACCACCGACATCGGCGTATCATTTCAGCAGGGTGACATATTTAATTTTGATACACAGGATAGCGGAGACATGACCGCTTATGCTGTACACCTGCGCCATAACCAGAAACCCTGGAAAGTAGAGCTGCAGTATCTGGATTACCGCTACGATCTGGCTGCCCCGGAAGGACAACTTCAGGACCGGCTGGCCCTGTCTTCGTTTGAAGCGCCATTCCTGATGGCCAGTGAAGGTCAGTCGTATATGGCTAACCTGGCTTACAGCTTCCCTTTCACTGTCGCTTCTTTAGAGGATATTACCTGCTACAGTGAATATTCCCGCGTGGAAGGAGGCTCTGAAGCCGGCAGCGACAGTACCCAGTGGGTAAACGGATGCAGCTTCGGCTGGTCTAAATTATTCGTATATGTCGACAGTATTCAGGGCAAAAACATGTGGTTTTCCGGCGGGTCCGGCATGGGGTTAAACTTCAACGATGATCCGCAATCCACACACCGCCTGAACATCAGCCTGGGAGTATATTTCTGATATGTTATTATTACGACTCATTAAAACAGCGCTGCTGACCGCCGCGTTGTTACCCGCCGCAGCCATGGCTCACACCTGGATGACAGTGAAAATTGCCACCACAGAATACGCACCGTATACCTCTGAAGAGATGGAACACAACGGCTACATGAATCACATCATCAGCGAAGTGTTTCTGGAAACCGGTGTACGGGCTGAGTTTATTTACGTTCCCTGGGAAGACGCACTGGAAGGGGCAAAGAATGGCGAATATGACGCCATTTCTTACGGCAACTATGTTCGGGATCGGGAAAAGACCTTCTGGCACAGCGAGCCTGTCACCTCAGAAAACCTGGTTTTCTACGTCAACAATGAATCCGGTCCCGACATGTGGTCAGGTCTGAATGATTTGACTGACTACACCATGGGGGTTACGAAAGACTATCTGTATAACAATGAGCTGTCCCGATACATTAAAGAAGGCAAAAACATCAGCACGGCAGACACTGACGATGAAAACTTCAACCAGTTGATCGACGGCGACACAGATATTTTCCCTATCGATGAATTAACCGGCTGGTATCTTCTGCAACGTGATTTCAGCGAAGCAGAACGGGATGAAATTCACCAGATAAGCCCGCTGGTTTCTACTGTCACCACTCACCTGCTGGTACCTAAAAACAAAGAAAAGCGACTGGTGCTGGAGCTGTTTAACAGAGGTCTGAATAACCTGAAAGAAAAAGGTGAGCTGGACCGTTTCAAACGCTTGCTCAGAGAAGGGTATTATCAGACACCGGAGAAACCGGTGAACTTTGACAGAAGATAGCCTGAAGGAAGCAAGTGACTCCCATAAAAAAGCCCTGTAAATCAGGGCTTTTTATGTTCATTCACAACTGATAAGGCTTAGAAGAAGCTGTATACCAGTGTTACCGCTGTGGCAGTATCAAGTTTTTCAACGCCTTCATTAACGCGGGAGTTATGATCCAGTTTAACTGACAGCTTCATCGACAGGTTACCGCTGATAGTGGCCGTCAGTGCAGACTCTGCACGTGACTTGGTGTTTTCATCACCCACTTCCGTACTCACTGTCTGAGAAAATTTCGCTGTATCAGAAATCAGCCATTCGAATGCACCGGAAGCACGAACGATGAAACTGTTTTGCTCAACATCTTCCTGTGTTTCTGCCCAGGAATAACCAGGACCGATCGAATACTCTAAAGACGTTGTATCGTTCTGCCAAACCTTCTGGTTCCAACCGGCAGCGACAGTAGACTGGTAGTTATAGCTGCTGAAACGGTCATCTTCGTACGAGGCGAAGCCGAATAAGCGGTAATCAGGATTTTCCAGCTTGTAGTTACCCTGACCTGAAGCAAAGAATTTCTGTGCAGAAGTACGTTCTACGTCTTCGCCAGTGTCGTCGTCAGTTACCGTTTCTTTCTTGTACAGACCTTCAACTGTGTAGTCGTTACTCCACTTTTCCAGTTCCTGATGGCCTTCTAAAGACGCGTTAATAGACGTGGTTTCCGTGTTACCGGAGGTAAAGATGAAACCTAATCCACCTTCCAGAGTAAACGGTTTAGCATCATCTTGTGCCAGTGCAGAAGTTGTACCCATTGCGCTGAGCACAGCGACAGCTAAAAGTTGCTTTTTCATTTGCATTCCTAAAATATGTGTTTCCATGATACCGGTATTGAACAGACTCCGTTCAGGCCGGCAAAGCGTATATCATCCATGATAGTGATTGTTCCCCATCCAAAAGCCCGGTAGCCATCCTGATGGCCCGGCCAGATGCGCGCTGTCTTCAGCGTCGTCGCTTTATTATTCTTCAGAAAAAACGGTAAACCACAGAGACTGTGGTTTCCGTATTTACACTTTTCACATCTTCAAGAGGTTCGGTTTCATAAGCCAGATTGAAAGCAAGTTTCATGGCCAGTGAGTCGAACAGATTTGCTGATAAGGCTGTGACCGACCGGGTTTTGATATTATCAGCCCCGATCTCAGCACTCATAAACTGACGAAGTTGCGCGCCGGTATTCCACTGATACTGATATTCACCTGATGCTCTGGCAATCAGGCCATTATTCACGTTAGATTCAGTACCCTCTTCCACAGCCACGAAGGCATAACCGGGGCCGACGCTGTAACGAAATGAACTTTCATCTTCATTCCATAACCGTTGAGACCAACCTGCAGCCAGCGAAGCACGGTATTCATAACCGTTAAACCGGTCGTTCTCGTAATCAGCGTACATGAAAGTACGTTGCCCGGGCGTCATAAGTTTATAATCAAATTGCGCATAACCAAAAAAACGCTGAGCGGTAACTTCACTGGTCGTTTCACCGTCATCGTTTTCTGTTTTGCTTTGCTTGTACAGCATTTCTGCGAAGTAGTTATTATTCCATTTCGCAGTTTCATGTTCAGAATGTAAGGCCGCTTTCAGGGAATTAGCGTTGGTATTCCCTGACGCAGACAACAGACCAACTTCTCCGTCCAGGGTAAAGCGGGGCTGCCCGCCATCACCCACTTCGTCGAAGTCGGAATGATATAAAGTTTGTATAAGATTCCGGTCGGCGGCCATGGCGCCGGTGATGCTGCCGGAAAATAAGGCAACAACGACCAGTAATCTCGCAGTAAACGGATTTAACATGGGTTTTAATATTTTTATTTAGCGCACTGTTATGAACCGTCCGTGGCGACCTTGTTTTTCTACAGGATTAGCGCAGATACCTTTTCAGCCTCAGCATTTGTCCAGGCTATCGCGTTATCCATCGTTTCTCCTTCAACCAACAACGTATTGGCCATTTCCGGCGTGAAAAGTTCAATATCGCCGTACTCCGGTTTCATGATTTCCCGAATTGTAACCCGCATTGAACACGCCAACAAACCTATATCCGCCTCTTCAGCGTGTTTCCTGGTATTGTGAACATATTTTACCGGGAAAAACAGAGGAAGGGGCAAGCGCCATTGCTCCATAATTTCCCCGGAACAGGCTGCAAAGGTAAACCCGAAGTGCTTCTCCTGCTTTTCCCATGGTAAGTCACCGGACTTATCTTCAAGATATGCCAGATAAAGTTCAGGGTCTTCTTTGGCCACCACCAGTTCACTGAAATGGCAAAGAATGCCCATCACGAAGAACCGTTCACTGCCGCGGATATTTGACTGTTTGGCCAGCGTCTTGGCCAGTAGCCCGTTGTAGACTGACTTATACCAGTGCTTGTCCAGCCGGATATGAGCACTGTTGAAGTGCTTGAACGCTGTATTCGCTGTTTCTGCTACCACAAGGTTGTACAGCGCCTCGCCTCCGATAACACTGACCGCTTTGGCGATGGAATCAATCTGGGAAGGAAAGCGGAATAAAGCGCTGTTAGCCAGACGGAGAATTTTTACCGTCAGCGACGGATCAACGGCAATGAGCTTCGCCACATCATCCATGTCGCTGCGGTGATCATCCAGTACATCCCGGATTTTCAGACAAATATTCGGGAACGTAAAAGACTGTGTGGCGTAACTGACGTACTTTTCCATCGACATGAGTAAACCTTGTTTATTTCTTGATTTTGAGTATAGCAACTTATTGTAAATACGGGAGAAAACGCGATACTGACAACAGCCTGATTGCTGTGGCCATGTTACTGCTTCCCGTTGTCGGAAAATAAAGATTGTTGCTGAGGTTCTTCAACCGTTGCCTGCCCGCCATCGTCGGGCTGTTGTTGCCGCAATGCCATGGCTTTACGTTTCTGGCAGGCTTTAATCACGGTACGTCTGGCGGCATCGTTTATCTGCAGCCAGTGAAAACGCTCGTCACGGGTACGGTAACACCCCAGACAGTAGCCTTTCGGGCCGGCCTGACAAACACCAATACAGGGACTGGGTACAGCAAAAATTTCCATCTGATCAGGATGGTTTACTTTTACTGCCATGAAGCCCCCGTTTGCCAGCTGTGCAACCCCATACGGCCGCACCATTATTCCAGGCAGTTAGTGTAGACGCTATGCCGTGTGCACCGCAATCTGAACATCGTATCAGTTAGTCGGTTAAGGTATATTCTATGGTTGAAACAACCCTGACTTTTTTGATGTGCGGTTGATGCGCGTCCCGTGGCGTTATGGTGAACTGCCCCTGATTAGCCCGCTTAATTTTACCTATCCGGCTTTGAGAGTCCCGGGCGAACTTCTCAGCCACTTCCCTGGCATTCACTGTTGCCTCTTCAATCATGTCAGGCTTCACCTCATTCAACCGGCTGAATACAAATTGAGGCTGAGCATCCCACTGCTGATTAGAAAACACGATACCTTGTTTAACGAGATCAGAAATATCGGGCATGGCTTTTCTTACCACTTCTACATCGGTTGAGTACACGGTTACGGTCTGGCTGGCACTGTACCTGAATTCCACCCTGTTATCGCCGCCGTACTGTTGCGCAAGCTTATCGGTGATCACCGGCTGATTAAAGCTGATATCGTCAGCGCTAATGCCGCTGGCTGTAAGGAAAGCGGTAATTTTTTCTGAATGACTTTCCAGTGTGTCATAGAGTGCTGAGAGATCATTGCCGGCTTCAGTAAACTGTATCGGCCAGATCACCTGGTCTGCCGGATATTCCCGTTCTGACAGCCCCTTCACGGTAACCACTCTGTCCCAGGTTTTAAAATCCACCAGCGCCGATGCCAGCTGGCCTCCCAGCACGGCAAACGCGATAACCAGTCCTGTACCAATAATAGCGGCGGCTGCTTTACTCATAGTTTTCCTTTTTCTTGTCTGGCGTTGAAATATCAATACGCTGAGGATACGTAATGAAAAAGGCATTACTACGATCAAATTGTGATGAATTGTGTCTTTGACATAAAAAAGCCGCCCGGGGAGGGCGGCAAAAGGAGTCCCACGTCGGGTCTAAGCTGTGTGGGACTGCGCCTGAGACGTTAAGGCGGATGCCGGTTTGCGGTTCCGGCGTAGCAGGTAATAAAACACGGGGGTCAGCACCAATCCGAAGAAGGTAACACCAATCATGCCTGAGAATACCGCGACGCCCATAGCCTGACGCATTTCTGCACCGGCTCCGGTTGAAATTACCATTGGCAGCACACCCATAATAAAGGCAATGGATGTCATCAGAATGGGACGCAAACGCAGACGACATGCCTCTTTCACCGCCTCCAGCGCAGTGCGCCCTTCCTCTTCCAGTTCTTTAGCAAATTCAACAATCAGAATGGCATTCTTCGTGGCCAGACCAAACAACACAATGAGCCCGATTTGGGTGAAGATGTTATTGTCTCCGCCGTAAATGCCCACACCGATTAACGCGCTGAGCAAAGTCATAGGCACGATAAGGATTATGGCCAGTGGTAATGACAAACTTTCATATTGTGCAGCCAGTACCAGAAACACCAGCAACACCACCAGCGGGAACACATACATAGATGCATCACCGGCCAGAATTTGCTGATAGGTTAATTCTGTCCACTCGTAGGTCATGCCAATTGGCAGGGTTTCATCGAGTATTTTCTCGATAGCAACCTTCGCCTCATCACTGCTGAAACCGGGCATAGGAGCACCGTTGATTTCAGCGGTAACGTAGCCGTTGTAGTGCATGACCCGGTCCGGTCCCGCGGTATGATTGATGTCTAAAAACGCGCCCAACGGAATCATTTCGCCCTGCGCATTGCGCACTTTGAACTGACGGATCTGTTCTGCATCCTGACGGAACTGAGAGTCAGCCTGCACATTTACCTGATATGTGCGTCCGAACAGGTTGAAATCATTCACATACACCGATCCTAAATAGGCTTGTAAGGTGTCAAACAACGTATCAATGTTCACGCCCATACCTATGGCTTTGGTGCGGTCCACGTCCACATCCAGTTGCGGCACGCTCACGCGGTAACTGCTGAATGTGTCGGTGAGTACCGGGTTTGCCCAGGCTTTCTGCACCACCTGCTGCGTGACTTCATTTAAGGTTTCAAAACCCAGATTCCCGCGATCCTGCAATTGCAGACGGAAACCGCCGATTGTGCCTAATCCCAGCACAGGCGGAGGCGGAAACACGGCGACATACGCTTCTTTAATTGCTGCAAACTTCTGGTTTAACTGCCCGGCAATTGCACCGGCAGTGAGCCCCTTCCCTTCCCGGTCAGCGAAAGGCTTTAACGGGAAGAACACTACACCGGAACTGGGGCTGTTGGTAAACCCGTTAATATTCAACCCCGGGAATGCCACGACATCAGACACGCCATCCTGCTGCAACGCAATCGCGGACATCTGACGAACTACGTCTTCCGTTCTGTCCAGTGAAGAGGCATCAGGCAACTGGGCAAACGCAACCAGATACATTTTGTCCTGCGCCGGCACATAACCGGTAGGCGTACTGCTGAACTGCTGCCATGTGAGTGCCAGTAATCCTGCATACAGCAACATGATGATGCCGGATTTACGAATGAGGGAACCCACACCGGCGGTGTACGCTTTCGCGCCACGATCAAAGAACCGGTTAAACGGATTAAACAACCACCCGCCCAGCGCCTTATCCATGCCTCTGGTCAGCCAGTCTTTGGGTGCATCATGAGACTTTAACAACAAGGCTGATAATGCCGGACTCAGCGTCAGCGAGTTGATGGCTGAAATCACCGTTGAAATGGTAATTGTCAGGGCGAACTGACGGTAAAACTGGCCGGTGAGTCCGGACATAAATGCCGTAGGAATGAACACCGCCGCCAGTACCATGGTGGTGGCAATAATAGGCCCTGTCACTTCTTTCATGGCGATGGTTGTGGCTTCAACCGGCGAATGCCCGGCAGCGATATTACGCTCCACGTTTTCAACCACAACGATGGCATCATCCACCACGATACCGATAGCTAATACCAGTCCGAACAGGGACAACGCATTTAATGAAAAGCCCATGAGCTGCATGAATGCGAACGTGCCGACCAGAGACACAGGCACAGCAACCAGCGGGATAATGGATGCGCGCCAGGTTTGCAGGAACAGCACAACAACTAATACAACCAGTAATACCGCTTCGAACAGGGTATTCACTACGGCTTTAATGGAACCGCGCACAAAGACTGTGGGGTCGTACACAATGTCGTAGTCCAGTCCTTCCGGAAAGGCTTTCGACAATTCAGCCATGGTAGCGCGCACATCATCACTGATTTGAATCGCATTGGAACCGGGCGCCTGGAAAATTGGCAATGCCGCGGCCGGACGATTGTTCAGTAACGAACGTAAGGTATAGTAATCCGCCCCCAGTTCAATACGGGCGACATCTTTTAACCGTGAAATCTCACCGGCGTCGCCGGTTTTAATGATGATGTCACCAAATTCACGTTCATCCAGTAAACGACCGCGAACGTTGATAAGTAACTGAAACTCGCTGCCACCGGCAGGCTGGGCACCAAGACTACCTGCTGCTGCCTGCTGATTTTGTGCCTGAATAGCGGAAATCACATCACCGGCATTCATGCCAAGGGCGGCCACTCTATTCGGATCCAGCCAGACTCTCATGGAGTATTCGCCGGCACCGAATAAGCGCACCTCGCCCACACCATTAATACGGTTCAGTTCATCTCTGACATTTTGCTCGGCATAGTTCGACAGATACAGCATGTCATAACGGCTGTCCGGCGATGTTAAATGCACAACCATGGTCAGGTTCGGCGAAGACTTCTCAGTCACCACACCCAGTCTCTGCACTTCCTGCGGCAGACGTGGCAAGGCACGGTTAACCCGGTTCTGCACCAGCGTTGTTGCAGCGTCGGGATCGGTACCGATTGCAAAAGTAATGGTCAGTGTCATTCTGCCATCAGAGTTAGCCTGAGAAGACATATACAACATATCCTCTACCCCGTTGATTTCCTGTTCTAACGGACTGGCTACGGTTTCGGCAATGATTTTAGGGTTGGCACCCGGATAATTAGCAGTGACCACCACGGTAGGCGGCACCACTTCGGGATATTCCGTTATGGGCAATTGCCACACGGCAATGGCACCGCCGATAAAGATCAGCAGTGACAACACCCCGGCAAATATAGGCCTGTGTATAAAAAACGTAGACAGATTCATTAACGACTTCCTTCAGGCGCATTCGCAGGTGATGCATTTGCGGCCAGGTCACTGTTCTGATTTATATTTTGCTGCCATACCTGCAACTGCTCGAAGGCTTCGCTGCTGTGCATAGATACTTCCGTAGGAGCAATAGTGGCACCCGGGCGGACGCGCTGCAGACCATTCACTACAATTTTGTCTGAAGGGAATAACCCGTCATCGATAAAACGAAGCGCACCCACTTTGTCGCCAAGCTTCACAGCGCGGTAAGCCAGAACATTGTTTTCATCGACAACCAGAACAAACTTGTTGTTGAGATCAGTACCGATAGCCGTTTCATCAATTAAAATACGATCGCGGGATTCACCGCTGGCAAGACGCAGGTGAGCAAATAATCCCGGCACCAGACGGCCGTCAGTATTATCAAACACCGCCCGCACTTTGATTGTGCCGGTATTCGGGTTGACCTGGTTATCAACAAAGTCCAGTTGACCCCAGTGCTCAAATTTCTCAGAGTTACTCAGTTGCATAGCCACAGTCAGTTGATCAAGTGGCTGAGACACTTCAGAAGGCGCAGAGGTATATGCAAGGTAAGTACTTTCATCAACATCAAAGTAGGCGTAAAGGCGGTCGACTGAAACAATGCTGGTCAGTACGCTTTGACCGGCGGTGACATAGTTACCGGCAGTAATATTTGCGCGGGAAACACGACCTGAAATAGGCGCTTCAACACGGGCAAAGCCCCGGTTTAACTGCGCTAAATCTAACGCAGCACGGGTTGAAGACACGCTGGCTTCAGCTTGTTCAACTGCCGCCTGACGGGCATCAGCAATTTCTTTCGAAATTGCATTGGTGCGGCGCAATGACGCAGCCCGCTCTGAATCCTGCTTAGCTAAACGTAAGCGGCTTTGCGCATCTTCAAGCTGGGCAGATAAGCGGTCGACTTCAGCTTTGAACGCGCGGTTATCAATAAGAAACAGGGTTTGACCCTGCTCAACCCATTCACCTTCTTCAAAGGCAACAAAGTCAATGTAGCCTGACACCCGCGGGCGCAGAGAAACTGTTTGCGGCGATTCAAGGCGACCGGTAAAAGTATCCCATTGAGCGATTTCCTGATGAATAACAGGCGCAATATCAACAGGAATGGCAGGCGCTGCTGTGCTGGCAGCAGCCTGATTAGCCGGGTTGGTATCTTCTCCGCCGCAGGCGGTTAACAGAATGGTGACCCATAATGCTAAAGAGAATTTTATTAATGCAGACATGGTTGGCGATCTCGTTGAGTGTGGATGCTGCGCATTATGCACACCGCCAATCAATAAAAATAATTATCTTTTTATATACAACACATCATTCCATGTAATATATTTATCGCAGGTTCACCGGAGTGCTGCTATGCGAACACAAGACTTAAATTTACTGATGATTTTCGATGCCATCATGACTGAAGGTGCTATCACCCGCGCCGCTGACAGACTGGCAATGACACAGCCCGCTGTCTCCAATGCCCTGTCCCGTATGCGTTCTGCCTGGGGTGATGAGTTATTTGTTAAAGACGGCAGAGGTATACAACCGACTTCTTTTGCCCGCAACTTATGGACACAGATACAGGGGCCGCTGAGCCAGCTTGAAACCGCCGTGAACCCTACCGTGTTTGATCCGGCCACATCGCAACGGACGTTTCGTATTGCTGCCACTGATACATTGGTAAAAATGATATGGGGCCCGCTTCGCCAAATCATCGAGCGGGAAGCGCCGGGTATTAATATCTTCGCGATTCCGAACCCGAACAGTGACAGTGAGAAAATATTAACTGACGCAGAAGCTGAGCTCTCCGTGTGTAAGTACACAGCGCCGAATTCAGTTATCCGTTCAGAGTTTCTGTTTGAGCCTAAGTATGTGGTTGTTATGCGCCCCGGTCACCCGCTGGCAAAAGAACGGTTAACGCTGGAAGAATTTGTGAATGCACAACACTTGTTAGTGTCTATTACCGGCGATACCACCGGTCCCACAGACCAGGTACTGAATAATTTAGGGTTGAGCCGCAGGATCGCCATGACGGTGAACGATTTTCACAATGTGCCGCCGTTACTGGAGCAGTCCGATCTTATCTGTGTGGCGCCGTCGTTAGTGGTAGAGCACGATATTTTTGCCGGCCGCCTGGCCGTATTTGAAACACCGGTGGAGATTATGCCAACGCCTGTGTCCTTGTTATGGCATAAACGTCAGGACGTGGACCAGGGTCTGCAATGGTTGCGTCGTCATGTTGTCCGTATTATCCACGAACGCTGTGCACAACATGAAGCCAGATTGTCCCAGTGTTGCCGGAAAGGTTATTGTCCGGAGACAGTAAAATCGATGAAAGCCCGTCAGTCAGACAAGCAGTGTGAAGGCGGATTAACAGTGACACCTAAACCGGTAAAATCCGTGGGCTCACCTTCCAAAGCCACCATGAGCAAATAGTTCGGGACTTAAAACGTCAGTCGTAAAAACAAAAAACGAGGCAGTTGCCTCGTTTTTTATTCAGCTGTTAAACAACTTACTTTTTCTTCGCCTTAGGGTTAGGCAGGTCAGTGATGCTACCTTCGAAGATTTCACACGCCAGACCGATTGACTCGTTCAGCGTCGGGTGAGCGTGGATAGTCAGACCTACGTCTTCTGCATCAGCACCCATTTCGATAGCCAGACCGATTTCGCCCAGCATTTCACCGGCGTTGGTACCAACCATTGCACCACCGATAACACGTGCAGTGTCTTTATCGAAGATCATCTTGGTCATACCGTTAGTTGCGTCAGACGCGATTGCACGACCAGAAGCTGCCCACGGGAAAGTTGCAGTTTCGTAGTTGATGCCCTGCTCTTTCGCTTCTTTCTCAGTCAGACCAACCCAGGCAACTTCTGGCTCAGTGTAAGCAACTGAAGGAATGCAGCGTGGGTCGAAGTAATGCTTCTTACCGGCAATAACTTCAGCAGCAACGTGACCTTCATGAACCGCTTTGTGCGCCAGCATAGGCTGACCAACCAGGTCACCGATTGCGTAGATATGGTCAACGTTAGTTTTCATTTGCTTGTCTACGTTGATGAAACCACGCTCATCAACAGTAACGCCAGCCGCATCAGCACCGATCAGTTTACCGTTAGGACGACGGCCAACCGCTACCAGTACTTTGTCGTAGCGAACTGCTTCTGAAGGTGCATTCTTACCTTCAAACGTTACATACAAGCCGTCATCTTTTGCTTCAACCGCGGTCACTTTGGTTTCCAGCATGATGTTGAACTTGTCTTTATAGTCTTTCATGAAGACTTTCATGATGTCTTTGTCAGCAGCAGGGATTAACTGGTCAAGGAATTCAACCACGTCAATTTTCGCACCCAGTGCTTCATAAACAGTACCCATTTCCAGACCGATGATACCACCGCCCAGTACCAGCATTTTTTCCGGAACATCTTTCATTTCCAGTGCGCCGGTTGAGTCGATTACGCGATCGTCTTCAGGGATGAAAGGCAGAGATACCGGCTCTGAACCGGCAGCGATAATCGCTTTCTCAAAAGAGATGGTTGTTTTGCCATCTTTACCTTCTACTTCCAGGGTATTTGCACCGGTAAATTTACCGTAACCCTGAACGTGTTTAACTTTACGCATTTTAGACATACCAGCCAGACCTTTTGTCAGCTGGCCAACAACACCGTCTTTGTACTCACGGATTTTGTCTAAATCGATTTTTGGCTCACCAAAGGTTACGCCGTGCGCAGACAAATGCTTGGCTTCTTTGATCACTTTAGCGACGTGCAGCAGGGCTTTTGAAGGGATACAGCCTACGTTCAAACATACCCCACCCAGTGTTTCACGGGCGTCTACGATGACGGTTTCGATACCTAAATCGGCTGCGCGGAAAGCGGCTGAGTAACCGCCGGGGCCTGCACCCAATACGACTAATTGCGTTTTAATTTCGCTCATTGTGACCTCAAATCTGTCCAAATATTTGATAAATATGCGTTACGGATTGTAACTAGGGCTTGCGAGCCCTGTAAAGCCAACTTGGCTTTATGATCATAAAAATCACAAAGGGGAGGTAATCAACCCTCCCCTTCACTCATTTTCTAAAGCAACATCTGGCGCATGTCTTCCAGAACTGCTTTTAAGTGTACAGCAAAGCGTGCTGCCACCGCGCCGTCAATAACACGATGGTCGTATGACAATGACAGCGGCACCATCAGACGAGGCTCAAACTCTTTACCATTCCACTTCGGTTTAATATCACTCTTCGATACGCCAAGGATGGCTACGTCAGGTGCATTAACGATTGGCGTGAATGCTGTACCACCAATGCCACCAAGGCTTGAAATGGTGAAGCAGCTACCCTGCATGTCAGCAGCTTTCAGCTTACCGTCACGAGCTTTCACACTGATTTCCATTAACTCTTTGGAAATCTCCATGATGCCTTTCTTGTCAACATCACGGACAACCGGCACAACCAGGCCTCCCGGCGTGTCTACTGCTATACCGATATGGTAGTATTTTTTCTGAATTAAAGACTCACCGTCCGCAGAAAGTGAAGTATTAAATACAGGATACGCTTTCAGTGCGTCGGCTACCGCTTTCATCATGAACACAAGCGGCGTAATTTTCACACCCAGCTTGCGCTTGTCAGCGATAACGTTCTGCTGCTTACGGAAATCTTCCAGATCAGTAATATCCGCTTCTTCAAACTGCGTAACGTGTGGGATGGTTACCCAGTTACGGTGCAGGTTCGGACCGGAGATTTTCTGAATACGGGTTAACGGCTTCTCTTCAATTTCACCGAACTTGGAGAAATCAACTTTAGGCTGCGCGATAACCTGTAAGCCACCACCTGTGTTGCCAGACGCTACGGCACCGGCTGTCGCTTTCGGACGGGCCAGTTCATGCTTCACGTAAGACTGGATGTCTTCTTTCAGAATACGGCCTTTACGACCTGTTGCGTCAACCTGAGTCAGATCAACACCAAATTCACGGGCCAGACGACGTACAGACGGAGACGCATGCACTTTACCGGTCTTAGGCTTGTTGCCTGCAGACGGATGGTGCGGAACCGGCGGCGCTTTCTGCTGAGGCGCTTGCGCGGCAGGAGCCGGCGCTGCTGCAGCAGGCTTGCTTTCTGCTTTAGGTGCAGCAGGTTTCGCCGCGCCCTTCACTTTCAGCATAATAACCGGTGTACCCTGAGACGCTTTGTCACCCTGCTTGATAAGCAGTTTGGTAACGGTACCGGCTTTAGGTGCAGGCACATCCATGGTCGCTTTGTCAGTTTCAAGGGTAATCAGGCCATCTTCCGCTTCCACGGTATCGCCTTCAGCAACCAGAATTTCGATAACGTCTACGTCAGTATCGCCACCGATATCAGGTACCTGAACTTCAATTTCTTCTTCCGCAGCTTCTTCTGCAGGCGCTTCTTCAGCGGCCGGCGCAGATTCTGCTGCTGGTGCCGGCGCTTCCGCCGGAGCTGATTCCTGTGCAGGCGCAGCAGCTTCGCCACCACCGACTTCCAGAGTCAGAACCAGAGAACCTTCAGACACCTTGTCACCTTCTTTTACTTTCAGGCTAACCACTTTACCCGCCTGCGGCGAAGGAACGTCCATGGTTGCTTTGTCAGTTTCTAAGGTGATCAGGCCGTCTTCCGCTTCCACGGTATCGCCTTCAGCTACCAGAATTTCGATTACGTCTACGTCAGCAGCGTCACCGATATCCGGTACAGTAACTTCGATTACCGAAGTACCGCCCGACGCTGCAGGTGCAGCGGCAGGTTGAGGAGCTTCTTCTTTTAGCGCTTCCGCTTTTGGTGCTTCAGCAGGCTTTTCTTCAGCTGCAGGTCTACTGTCAGCAGCACCCGCCGCTTCCAGTTTCGCCAGCAAATCACCTTCAGAGATTTTATCGCCAACTTTAACACTCAGCTCAGATACCTTACCGGCAAACGGTGCTGGGATATCCATGCTGGCTTTGTCACTTTCTACTGTAACCAGTGCATCTTCCGCTTCTACGGAATCACCCACTGCTACGCAAATTTCGATTACTTCTACCGAATCTTCACCCAGATCCGGTACGAGAACGTCTTTAATATCTGCCATGTTCGTTAGTCTCCCTTAGCTTATGCGTAAAGTGGGTTAACTTTCTCGGCATCAATACCCAGATCCGTCATTGCTTTTGACAGTGTCTTGGCATCAACAGAACCCGCCTTGTACAGTTCGTACAGCGCAGCGTAAGTCACGTATGCAGCGTCAACTTCGAAGTGACGACGCAGATTCGCACGGCTGTCAGAACGACCGAAACCATCAGTACCCAGTACACGGTATGCGCCCGGTACAAAATCACGTACCTGCTCGCCGTAGTTCTTGATGTAGTCAGTTGCAGTGATAGTCGGGCCATCGTTACCTTCGCTGAGTACTTCAGTGATGTAAGGTACTTTCGCTGTCGCTTCAGGGTGCAGCATGTTGTGACGGTCACAATCCTGACCATCGCGGGCCAGTTCGTTGAACGACGTTACGCTGTAAACTTCTGCTTCTACGCCGTAGTCAGACGCCAGTTTCGCAGCAGCTTCACGCACTTGTTCAAGGATGGTACCGGAGCTCAGCAGTTTCACTTTCTTATCGCTGCTACCTACTGTATCCAGCTTGTAGATACCTTTAACGATACCTTCTTCAACGCCCTTAGGCATTTCAGGCTGCTTGTAGTTTTCGTTCATGACGGTCAGGTAGTAGAACACGTCTTCCTGATCTTCCAGCATGCGACGTAAACCGTCTTGTACGATAACAGCCACTTCATAACCGTAAGTCGGGTCGTAGCTCACACAGTTCGGGATCAATGCCGCCTGAGTATGAGAATGACCGTCCTGATGCTGCAGACCTTCGCCGTTCAGCGTTGTACGACCAGCAGTACCACCAACAAGGAAACCACGGGTACGTGAATCACCGGCTGCCCATGCCAGGTCGCCAACACGTTGGAAACCAAACATTGAGTAGTAGATGTAGAACGGAACCATTGGCAGGTCGTTGGTGCTGTAAGACGTACCTGCTGCTAACCACGATGCCATTGCACCCAGTTCGTTGATACCTTCCTGCAGTACCTGACCTTTCTTGTCTTCACGGTAGTAAGCAACCTGATCAGAATCCTGTGGCTCGTATTTCTGACCTTGTGAAGAGTAGATACCTACCTGACGGAACAGACCTTCCATACCGAAAGTACGGGCTTCATCAGGGATGATAGGTACGATACGCTTACCGATTTGCTTGTCTTTAAGCAGCGCAGTCAGGACACGTACAAACGCCATAGTGGTAGAGATTTCACGGTCGCCGGAACCTTTAGTGATAGCGTCGAACGCTTTCAGAGCAGGCGCTGGCAGATCTTCAGTTGCTTTAGCACGACGAACCGGCATGTAGCCATGCAGGGCTTCACGACGGGCGCGCAGATATTTCATCTCTTCGCTGTCTTCGTCAAACTTGTAGTAAGGCAGATCAGCCAATGCTTCGTCAGATACAGGGATGTTGAAACGATCGCGATACTGCTTAACCGCTTCTTTGTCCATTTTCTTAACCTGGTGGGCAATGTTCTTACCTTCACCGGATGCGCCCATGCCATAACCTTTAACGGTTTTAGCAAGGATTACCTGTGGACGACCTTTAGTCTTCGTTGCGCGATCGTATGCCGCATAAACTTTAACCGGATCGTGACCACCACGGTTCAGACGCCAGATGTCTTCATCTGACATGTTAGAAACCATTTCTTTCAGTTCAGGGTACTTACCGAAGAACTTCTCACGGGTGTACGCGCCGCCTTTGGCTTTACAGTTCTGGTATTCACCGTCGATCGTTTCGTTCATCAGGTCAAGCAGCTTGCCTGAAGTATCGCGGGCTAACAGTGGATCCCAGTAGCGACCCCAGATAACTTTGATTACTTCCCAGCCTGCGCCGCGGAATGTACCTTCCAGTTCCTGAATGATTTTGCCGTTACCACGTACAGGGCCGTCAAGACGCTGCAGGTTACAGTTGATAACGAATGTCAGGTTGTCCAGGCCTTCGCGGGCAGCCAGACCGATAGCACCCAAGCTTTCCGGCTCATCACACTCACCGTCACCCATGTAGCACCATACGCGCTGTTCTGAGCAGTCTTTGATACCACGGTCAGTCAGGTACTTAAGGAAACGGGCAAGATAAATCGCCTGCATTGGACCTAAGCCCATAGATACAGTCGGGAACTGCCAGAAATCAGGCATTAATTTAGGGTGCGGGTAAGAAGACAGACCTTTGCCGTCTACTTCCTGACGGAAACCATCCAGTTGTTCTTCGGTCAGACGACCTTCAATGTATGCACGGCTGTAGATACCGGGTGCCACGTGGCCCTGATAGAATACGAAGTCGCCGCCATCTTTTTCATTTGGTGCACGGTAGAAGTGGTTGAAGCCCACATCGTACAGCATTGCAGAAGATGCAAAGCTTGAAATGTGACCACCCAGCTCTAAGTCTTTCTTAGAACCGCGCAGAACCATCATCAGGGCATTCCAACGCAACGCGTTACGGATTTTGCCTTCAATAGTCTGGTCACCCGGCATGGTGGGTTCTTGTCCGGGAGGAATGGTGTTGATATATGCCGTCGTTGCATCGTACGGCAAGTGGGCACCATTTCTGCGTGCTTTTTCAATCAGTGATTCTAATAAAAAGTGGGCTCTTTCAACGCCATCTTCTTCTAAAACTGACTCTAACGACTCCAGCCATTCTTGTGTTTCTTGCGGATCCACATCTTGGTGCATCATTTCAGTCATGGTGCCATCCTATTGTTGCTGATATTGAAAACCATCCTTGCCGGCAAAACCGGAGGATGGAAAGACTAAAACCAGGTTGTACGTTACGTAGGCCTTACCGGCTTACTGTTTTTCTTTTCTTACCTGTTACAAACCGGCAAGGTATTGCTAAGGCAGAGCCTTAAATCTCCAGGCGTCTTAACGCGCGTTGCACTCGGCTGTCACGCTGGTTAATCGCCAGAAGCGTTTTCTCAATTAACGCAAGGTGGGCGTTACACGCCTGTCTTGCTGCTTCCGGGTCGCGGGATGCGATAGCAGCCAGAATTTCCTTACGCTGACGTCTGACTTCGGCGTTAATGTCTATTTCATCATTCTGATGTAAGGCAAACATTTCGAAGTTACGTTCAATATTCTCGACCAGCATGGTCTGCATGGTGCTCATTACGTGTAACAACACCATGTTATGGGAGGCGCGCGCCATCACCATATAAAATTCACCGACCGCTTCTGCCAGGGCACGTTTACTTTCCCCGGGAGCGGGTACAGGCAAGTTGTCCAGCGCGGCCTGCAGTGCCTGATAATCTTCAGGCTGGCCCCGCAGCGCTGCGTAATAGGCAGCCATACCTTCCAGCGCATGACGAAATTCAAGTAAATCGAACTGCGTTTCCGGACGACGACTGATAAGCGCCATTAACGGGTCGGTCATTGCCGCATTGAGGTTACGGCTGACAAAGGTGCCGCCTCCCTGCTTGCGCTCAACCAGACCACGGGCCTGCAGGTTGCCAATTGCTTCACGGAGCGAAGGACGGGAAACATCAAACTGGGTTGCCAGTTCGCGTTCAGGAGGTAGCTGTTGTCCGGCCAGCAGTGTGCCATCAAGAATCATTGATTCGAGCTGTTCAGTGATGACATCTGATAATTTTTTCCGACCGTGGCGCATACCTGTGCGGTTCCTCGCTTATGAAAAGGGGCGGCCATAATGTAAACAAAGTTACTTGCCACCCACTCATTGGTCATACCATTTTACCTATCTAGTTTAGGGCAGATCGAAATGGAGGTAAATAGTCACCCATCGAAAGTAACTTACATTTAACCTTTTAGGCGAGCTAGATATTGAAATTGTTGAAATTTTTTTACAACATCATCTGGTCTGATGAGCGAAATATGTTGATTTTCTGTTCAAACCCGGTTGATTTAACGTGCTTTCAGGGTTCATGGATGATGAGCAGAAATGAAGAGGTAAAGTATTGGCGGGGCAACCTTTGTATTAGCAAATTGCCCCGGCGTTGTCCTGTTGTTGCAGGTCTCGTCATTATTTTACTGTGTACTAAGACCCCGCGGGCTGTTTCAGGCAACCCAACCGGTAATGGTGAGCACAGATGTGATCACCAGTATGAAAATAATATTCCTTTTTGCCAGTTTTACACCTGCCTGAACGTGTGCACACGCAGTCATTCTGCTGCAGGTAGCGCTGTCTCCGGCTTCAATAATTTCAGCCTGACGGGCTACAGACCAGAGTACAGCCGGCGTGTCTTCAGCCACATTTGTCAGTTTCTCAAGCCAGACGGATGTGGCGCGGGAGAAATGCCCCACCACCAAAAATCCCAATGTCACCGCACGGGCTGGTAACCATTCCAGTGCGAAGAGCAACTGCCCTGTGGTCAGCGCAGCTTCCATGTGTTTGCCACCGTAATAATGGTGAGCTTCACGGACAAACATATAGAACAAGGCGCCGGGTGCGCCGAAGAATATGAAGAACAACATTACCGCGCCGTAATAGCGGAAGTTTGCCAGCAAAAGTAACTGCTGCATCCGTGTGCCGTCGTCCGGCTCCGGTGCATTGTCTTCTTTACCCAGCAACCCGAGATGTAGTTCTTTTTCATACAAATCACAGGCTTCTCTGTCTTCCCGCTGAGCAGCCTGAAGCCAGGACTTATAAATCCGGCGAAAATTCGTACAACCCAAAGCAAGGAACAGCACCGCCGTCTGAACGATAAATGTCAGAAAGCCACCGAAAATGTAAGTTTCTGTCAGCCCTAACAGCAGCGCCGGTATAAGAAGGTACAGCCAGATTTTGCGGGATGCCTGTGTATCGTCGCCGCTTATGCCCATTTTTCGCAAACAGTAGTTAACAAAAACCGGTGACTGCCAGTAGCGGTTCCGCAAGAACATTCTGTCAAACGCCAGTGCCAGTAAAAGACTTATCAGAATCACGTCATTATTCCTTTATTCCCGGGTCCGGTGACCCGTTATCACTTAAACAATATTAACTAACGTTACTGCTGCTTTGTCGCTTCAAACGACAAACCTGTACGCAACCGGCACCAGTCAAAATACTCTCCGGGGTCGGTTTTACGGCCGGGTGCAATATCACTGTGTCCGGTAATTCTGCCAATAGTGATGGCCGGGTGGGTGTCGATAATAAACTGTGTCACCCGTTGTAATGCCTGATATTGCTCTGCAGTGAAAGGTTCGTTATCGCAACCTTCCATTTCAATACCGATGGCGTAGTCGTTACATTTATTACGCCCCTGAAAAACAGAAAGCCCGGCATGCCAGGCTCTTGCCGACAGCGGCACAAACTGTTCAACCTGCCCGTCACGGTAAATCACACAATGAGCAGATACTTTTACGTTTTTAAGATCGCTATAGGAAGGATGTGCATTGATATCAATAGTACCGGTGAACAACCGGCGGATATCACCTGTACCGTACTGTCCGGCAGGTAATGAAATATTATGGATGACAAGCAATGAAATGCAGGCATCTTCCGGCCGCTCATCATAGAACGGTGACGGTGTGTACTGACTGTCGGGGATAAAATCCATGATCGCACAGAAAATCTCAGGTCATGCCTAAGTTTGACATCTGCTATTGCCATACTCAAGATTAACCCTACATATAACTTTCAAAGTTAGACACTTATATATAGCCGGGGGAACGGTGAGCAGTGAACATAATGCCGGAAAGTGGATGTACATACTGGCCTGGATTTGCGGGCTGGGCTTGCTGACATTTGTTTTTGGCGACTTGCTTGACCGGCAGGAAAACCCGAATCGTGAACCGGAATCTGTGCGCATTGATAATCAGACGGAAGTACGGCTGAAACAAAACCGCGCCGGTCATTACGTCACGGCGGGCACGATAAACGGCGTACCGGTTGAGTTTATGATCGATACCGGCGCAACGGATGTTGCCATTCCCGCACATCTGCAGGAAAAACTCGGCTTAATCCCTACGGGCAGTGCACTGGCACAAACCGCCAACGGTGTGGTTCGCGTTGCAAGAACTGAGTTAAACAGTGTGTCTATTGGCGATATTACTGTTTATAACGTACGTGCGAATCTCAACCCCGGTATGAATGGTGAACAAATTTTACTCGGAATGAGCGTTTTAAAGCAGCTTGAGTTTACTCAGCGCGGAGAATGGTTAATATTGCGTACACTTTAATATAAGCAGAGCGTAAGCATGACTATTCCTTCTCAAGCCGCGATCCGCCAGCAAGTCTCAGAAGCACTGGCTGAAGATCTGGGCGGCAGCGCCGACGCCGGTGCAGATATCACCGCAAACCTGATTGATGCATCCACGCAGGCCACAGCTACCATTATTACCCGTGAGGATTGTATTGTTTGTGGTATGGCCTGGGTTGAAGCAGCATTCAACTTGATCGATCCACAAATAGATATCACGATCCATACACAAGACGGGAATGCAGCCAAAGCTAATGACGTGCTGGTTTCATTGTCCGGTCCTGCCAGAGGCATTCTCACCGCTGAGCGCACTGCGCTGAATTTTCTGCAAACCCTTTCCGGCACGGCAACCGTTGCACATCACTATGCATCGCTGCTTGACGGCTATCCGACGAAGATACTGGACACCCGTAAAACGCTGCCCGGACTACGCCTTGCCCAGAAGTATGCCGTCGCCTGTGGCGGTGGTCAGAATCACCGGATCGGATTATTCGATGCCTTTCTGATCAAAGAGAATCATATTTTTGCCTGCGGATCGATTACGAAGGCTGTACAGATCGCAAAGCAAAATCATCCGGACAAACCGGTGGAAGTGGAAGTGGAAAGCCTTGATGAGCTTGAGCAAGCGCTTGGTGCCGGTGCAGATATCATCATGCTGGATAACTTTACAAACGATCAGATCCAAAGCGCAGTCGACATCACAAAAGGCCGGAGTAAACTCGAAGTGTCTGGCAATATTACGGAAGAAAGATTGCAATCTTTAGGAAAATTAGGGGTTGACTTCATATCTTCAGGGGCATTAACGAAACACGTTCAGGCTATCGATCTGTCGCTTCGTGTCGCTATGAAAGGATAAAATTCACTTAAAAATCAAAAGAGTGGATACATTCCTGTTATCCCCTAAAGGTATTCACTCTCATCCCCTCACTGCTGTAGAACCTATTCATATGTATATTTCTGAATACTTGTCAGTTGGCTTGCTCCGCCTATACTGAGCATCAAGTACCGGGGACGTTGAAAAGGACGACTCGGGTATAAATCGTAACTTTGAATGAAAGATTTAATTTAGCGCATTATACGCAAACCCGGAGATATACCATGAAAAATGTTAACGCTCAAAACCAAAAAGGTTTCACTCTTATCGAACTGATGATCGTTGTTGCTATCATCGGTATCCTGGCAGCAGTTGCTTTGCCAGCGTATCAAAACTACACGAAGAAAGCACGATACTCTGAAGTTATTATGGCTACACAGGCGGTGAAAACTGCTGTTGAAGTTTGTGCTCAGACTGAAGCTGATTTGACTTCTTGTAGCGCTGGTGAAAACGGCGTACCAACTAACCTTAGCGGCGGTGTTTCCGATTACGTAACATCTGTAACATGGACTGATGCAAATGCTACCACAGGAGCAATCGTAGTGGTACCTGCTGCGAGTGGTGGTTTGGCTGCTACAGATACTTACACTCTGACAGCAACCTATGCTTCAGGTGTAGTAACTTGGGCAGAGACTTGTGCCAACACTGACCTTTGCTAATAACCTCATGAATTGTAAAGCCTGACTGCTGTTGGGCTTTTTCTTTTCATAGATTCAAGGACAGTTTTCCATGAGTAAGGTAGCCGTAACATTTGTCTGGCAAGGGGTTGATAAACACGGAAGCTCGAGAAAAGGAGAAATATCTGCCCTAACGTTGTCTGAAGCTAAAAACCTATTGCGAAAGCAGGGCATATCTGCAAGAAAAGTTAAAAAGCAGGCTAAACCACTCTTTGGTGGCGGACAAAAAATTACTGCGCAGGATATATGTATAATATCGCGGCAAATAGCTACCATGCTGGGTGCCGGCGTCACCCTTATTCAATCACTGGATATGATCGCATCCGGCCATGACAAAGCCTCCATGCGCAAGTTACTTGGCGAAATTTCAACAGAAGTTAAAGCCGGTAATCCCCTGTCATCCGCATTACGGAAACATCCTCTTTATTTTGATGATTTGTACTGTGATCTGGTGAAAACCGGTGAACAATCAGGTGCCCTGGAAACCATCTACGATCGGATCGCTACTTATAAAGAGAAAGCGGAAGCACTTAAGGCTAAAATCAAAAAGGCGATGTTTTACCCCATCGCTGTTCTTGTTGTTGCGTTTATCGTAACAACAATCCTTTTGGTATTCGTGGTACCCCAGTTCGAAGAAATTTTCAGTAGTTTCGGGGCTGAGTTGCCGGCGTTTACCCAGTTTGTTCTGGCAATATCGCGGTTTGTTCAGGATTACGGCATTTTTATCGGGATGGGCATTGCCGGTGCAGTCTTCTTATTTATCCGGGCCTTGAGAAAGTCTAAACGTATGCAGGATAAAATGGATGCACTGACACTGAAAATTCCGGTAGTGGGCGAAATCCTGAAAAAAGCGGCGGTTGCCCGTTTCACCCGCACCCTGTCAACGACCTTTTCTGCCGGTGTTCCGTTAATTGGCGCTCTTGATTCTGCTGCCGGTGCATCGGGCAATGCCGTGTACCGGGAAGCTATATTGTTCATTAAGAAAGAAGTCGCGGGCGGCTTACAAATGAACACCGCCATGCGGGCTACTAACGTATTTCCCGACATGGTGTCGCAAATGGTGGCCATTGGTGAAGAATCCGGTTCCGTAGACGAAATGCTGGCAAAAATTGCTACGATTTATGAAGCGGAAGTAGATAATATGGTCGATGGTCTCACCAGCTTGCTGGAGCCACTGATTATGGCTGTACTCGGGGTGATTATCGGCGGCCTGATTATAGCCATGTACCTGCCTATCTTCCAGATGGGTAACGTGGTGTAACAAATTTGAGCAGCCGCCTGTGGTTACGCACCCAAAACTAATTATTCATTGAGACAGGACTGCTTTTCGGGCAGTCTTGTTGTATCAGAACACGATAAAAATAAAGCGCTTGTATGGACGCCATCATTTCATTAATGCAGCAGAGTCTGCCGGTGTTTCTCACCACCATCTTCATTTTCAGTTTGCTGGTTGGCAGTTTTTTAAACGTTGTCATCTACCGTCTACCCATCATGATGGAGCGAAGCTGGAAAGCGGAATACCAAAGTTACTTTCACGAAAATGAACAGCCCGCAGAGCAGGAACCTTTCAATCTGGTAAAACCGGACAGCACCTGCCCTCACTGTCATCACAAAATCCGGGCATGGGAAAACATCCCTGTGATCAGCTATCTGATGCTGGGCGGTAAATGTGCAGGGTGTAAGGCTGGTATTTCAATCCGTTATCCGCTGGTAGAACTGTTTACCGCACTGGTGTGTACATTTACAGCCTGGCATTTCGGTGCCACAGCGCAGGGTATCTGGGCGGTATTGGTAGTCTTTATTCTTATTGCGCTGCTCTTTATCGACCTTGATAAAATGCTGCTGCCGGATCAATTAACATTGCCATTGCTATGGCTGGGACTGATCTTAAGTACTCAATCTGTCTTTACAGGTCCGGTGGACGCCATTATTGGTGCTGCTGCGGGCTACTTGAGTTTGTGGTCGGTCTACTGGTTGTTTAAATTGCTCACCGGCAAGGAAGGAATGGGGTACGGCGATTTTAAATTGCTCGCCGCATTAGGCGCCTTTACCGGATGGCAGGGCCTGCCCATTATTATTCTGCTTTCCTCCGTGGTAGGAGCCGTGGCAGGTATCACACTGATGATTGTGCAGCGCTCCGGTAAATCTCTTGCGATCCCCTTTGGTCCGTATCTCGCCGTCGCCGGTTATCTCACATTATTGTATAAGGCAGAGATCATAGATGGTTATCTTGCCTGGGTGACGGGTGCATGAGCCATCCTTACGTTGCAGGATTAACCGGTGGGATCGGCAGCGGCAAGTCTGCTGTCAGTGATTTATTTGCGCAGCTCGGCATAACCATTGTCGATGCTGACGTAGTTGCCCGTCAGGTGGTTGAACCCGGTACGCCGGCGCTTGCGAAAATCGCCGGTCATTTTGGCCGTGACATTTTACAGGAAGACGGCACACTGGACCGCGCCGCGTTGCGTAAACAGGTCTTCGCTGATGAGACGGCAAAACAGTGGCTTAACGCCCTGCTCCACCCGGCGATCAGGGAAGAAATGCGAAAGCAGCTGGAAGCAGCCACCAGCCCCTACGTGATTTTTTCGGTGCCTCTGCTCATAGAAAACGGACTTGATGCAATGGCAGATACTGTGATTGTGGTTGACTGTGAGGAAGACACTCAACTTACGCGGGCACTTAAGCGGGATGGCAGTGACGAGACAACTATCCGTGGGATCATGGCATCTCAGGCCAGCCGTCATGACCGGCTGGCTAAGGCCAGTCATATAATAGATAACAACGGTGCCCTTGAACTTTTACCCGCTCAGGTTGAACAATTACATCAAATATTACTGAAAGCAGCAGAAAAATCCCCCGGTAGCTGAACGGCTGTTTTTTCCTTAGGGCTTGATATTTTGGCACTTTTGCGCTGTAGTGCTAACAGTTTATCAGAGAGGCCCACATGACCAGCACCACATACGAATTTCCGCTTAAAGAAAAAGTGAGGAATTACCTGCGCATCGAGCACCTGCTTGCGCAGTTGAAGACCGGTGCCTCAGTGCAGAATAAAGCCCTGCATGTGTACTTCTTCGAGCAATTATTCACCCTCATGGATCTGCTGGACCGGATTGATCTGCGTACTGATCTGATTAAAGATCTTGATGTGCATGAACGCAATCTGGTGCACTGGTCCCAGTATCCGAATATTGATACAGATGCGCTTGAACAGTCCTTAAAAGTGATTGTACGCCTGAAAGGCAAACTAAAAGCGGAACGCAAATTCGGCACAGCGCTGAAAGAAGATAAATTTCTCAACGGGATCCGGCAGCGTTTTTCCATACCCGGCGGCACCTGTAGCTTTGACTTGCCCAATTTGCACTACTGGCTTAACCGTTCCAAAGAAGACATTCAGGAATCGATGAAAGAATGGCTCTTATCCCTGGCATTGCTGGAAGAAACAGTATCGGTACTGTTGTCGTTCCTGCGGGAAAGAGGTCCGTTTAAACCCATGGAAGCCACAAACGGCTTTTATCAGGGCGTAGCCGATGACAAGTGCGGATTGATCCGCGTTCGCTGTGATGCTAATCAGGGGTATTACCCCACTCTCAGCGGCAATAAATACCGCTTCGCCATTCGCTTTATGCTGTTTGAAAATGAAGCCGGACAGTCTTCCTCTGTGGGGAATACAGTGTCTTTTGCTATGGCAGCCTGCTAGACTGCCGCCATACTTTTTACCTGAAAGAGAGTGAATTCAGTGAAGGTTAACTGTCCTGTATGCAGCACATCTGTCGAGTGGTCTGCAGAAAATAAACATCGTCCTTTTTGTTCCAAGAAATGCCAGCTTATCGATCTGGGTGAATGGGCTGGTGAAGAGCGTGCGATTCCCGGGCCAAAGCAGCATTCTGATACACTGCCCGGAATGCCTGATATCGAAGACATTGAAGCAATGCTCAGTCAGCAGCAGGACGATTTTTTTAAACACTAAACCCTTCCCCGTTGAGCGTTTTGTGTGAATGTATCCGGGCATTCAGCCCGAATTCAGATAAGGCTTTTCTCTTATGTTAAATTCAATTGCACTTATTGGCGGTACTCACGGCAACGAGACCAGTGGTATTCAACTTATCCGCAACTGGCAGAAGTCCGGTTTGCCTGAGCGCTTCTCGTCTCTGAATGTCACCTGTGATTTTGCCAACCCGGCGGCTATGGACGCCAATGTCCGTTTTCTGGATGAAGATTTAAACCGGCAGTTTACTGCTGAACGTCTTGCGGCAGACAATCCGGCCAGAGAGGCTGTTCTGGCAAAATCACTGAATGAACGCTTTGGCCCGAAGGGTAATGCTGCAACGGATTTTTTCATCGACATCCACAACACCACCAGCCACATGGGGGCTACCCTGATTGTGCTGGAAGCCGACGAATTTAATACTAAACTTGCCCGGTTTGTTAAAGACGTTATGCCGGAAGCCAATATTCTGGTGGAAGATGAAAAAGACTACGCATCTCATGGCTATTTATGCACCGTGGGCAAAAAAGGCGTGATGATTGAAGTCGGCGCTCAGCCACAGGGCGTATTACGGGAAGATGTTTACCAGTTAACGCAAACGATGGCGGAAGCGATTCTGGATTTTTGTGTCGCCTGGAATACAGATAGCAGCTCAATGGATTCGCTGCCTGCCTGCGAGGCTTTCAGATTGGGTTATGAGGTAAAATTCCCGCTGGATGAGAACGGCGTACGTAAAGCCATGATCCACCACAGCATTCAGGATCAGGATTTTACACCACTGCTTCCCGGTGCGCCGGTATTCCGGGGGTTTGACGGTTCAGATTATGTCTGGGAAGGTGACAAAGAAACCTACCCCCACTTTATAAATGAAGCAGCATATTTCAAATTAGACGTGGCCTTCGCCACTGCCGACCGGATTGAGTTCTGATCCTGAAGGTTTTTTGCTGCCGGCAAGTACCGGTTAGTATGAGACGATAAAAAACAGGCCGCTCTTATTGCAGAGCGGCCTGTTTCATTTCTGAAACTGTGCAGATCAGAATCGCTCGATTTTCGGTTCCCGGGTTTCTTCCGGCGCTACCCGCTTTTCACCGGTAGAGGTGGTCAGGTCGAAGTGAATACGGCGCTGATCTTCCATGACATATTTCTCAAACATTTCCGCCGTACTTAAATTGAATGAGTCGTCGAAAGCCTTGCGTCCGTCAATGTAGTCAGAGAACTGGCCGAACAGGCTTACCAGGGCTTCATGTTCCAGTTTTACGTTCTCGGCGCGCTGGCGGATAATATCCTGAAACTGGATCTTACCGATTGCCCCGCTGACTTTACCGGCGATGTCTTTTGCTACGCCGCCGAAGCAATTGAGCATCCGCGGGCTGAATTCCTCTAGCCGGCGATAATGGGCCGTCATGCTGGCCAGAGAGCCTGAGAACGACGTCAGCAACTCACAGGTTTCATCACTCTGATTCGTGGAGAGCAATTTTTCACCATGGATTTTTGCTGTTTCCATGGCGGAACGGATCCCGGATTCAATTTTCTCTGCGGCCTCTGACGACTGGGAAGATAAGGTTCTTACCTGCTCTGCCACCACAGCGAATCCTCGCCCGTATTCTCCGGCCCGCGCAGCTTCAATCGCTGCATTCAGTGCCAGCAAGTTAGTTTGAAACGCGATGTTTTTTACCAGCTCAGTAAGCTCTTTGAGCTTATCAATTTCCTGCAGGACTTCCTGAATCGCCGCAGTATGGGCTTTGTCGTGTTCCTGCTGGGTATTTATTAGCTGGGTAATTTCTTCCAGACGGTGATTTGCCTGGTCAATTTCCGCTGCACTTTCTTCCTTGAATTCAGCAGTATTACGCTGGGAAAGCTCAATACTGTCGATACCGTTTTGAATGACTTCTTCAATCTGATATAAGGCACTCATCAAGTCGACGGAAGCTTCTTCGGTAATGTTAGAAATACCGTCAATCTGTCCGTTCAGAATACTTGCATACTCATCTACCTGCTGGTGAGTGGTATGCAACTGTTCTGAAGTTTTGTCCAGATAAGCATTTGCTTCCGCCAGTGCTGTTTCAAGTTCATCAATATAACGTGTTTCAGCCACGGTTTGACGTACAACCCAGACAGCGCTGGTTACGAGACTACAAATAATTGCTCCCCACCATGACAACTGCGTTCCGGCAAACTGGTTTATAAGCAGCACGCTTACCAGCGCGATAACTGTTCCGGTAATACACAGAGCCGCCGCCTGTACAGACGGACTGGCGTACCACTGAGCCTGCTTCACGCGTGCAACAGCAGTCAGAAATATTTCTCGTAAATTCACCATAAAGCCTCCTACGGCACCAATTGTTTTACTACTGCGATCAATTGATCAGGTTCGACAGGTTTTACCAGCCATCCTGTGGCACCAGCACGCTTTGCTTCTTCCCGCTTGGTTTGTTGTGATTCAGTGGTCAGCATCAAAATAGGTGTGAATCTGAATTTCGTATTTTTCTTTATTTCTTTAATCAGCTCTATGCCGTTCATTCCCGGCATGTTCAAATCGGTGATGATGAGTTTTGGTGACGCGCTTTGCAGTGTTGTCAGCGCAGCTTCAGCATTTTCCGATTTAATGATGTCGTAGCCTGCACGTTTTAACAGCATTTCCATACTCATCAGCATGGTCGCCGAATCGTCAACTAAATGGATGGTCTTCATTGATCACCTCGTTTCTATGAGAAAAGACTGTCGCATAAAGAGCGATAGTCTTTCGCTCCTGCGGAAAGTGGCGCATATTCGCTGACTGGCTGATGTACTGCGAATGCTTCCGCCAGTTTCACGTTGCGACGAATAGCAGGCAAAATTCTGCCCGCTCCGAATTTCTCCTGCCAGAGACCCAGTGTCTGACGATGTATGCGTAATTTGCCATCCACCATCACAGGCAGAATATCAATGCCACTGGCACGGAAGTGCTTATTTCTGATGGCTTTCATACACGCATTGAGCAACTTGTTTACGCCATCAGAGGCCAGTGGCGTCGGCTCGGCCGGAATAACAATGCGGTGCGCGCCGGCAAGTGCTGATAACAACCGGGGCCCCAGTGTAGGCGGCGTATCAACCAGAATTATGTCGTAGTGCCCGGCGTCGCCTGCGTTATCAAACAACTGACTGAACCGGTCCAGGGTATATGCAGATTCATCAAATGCACTGTCGGTATGTGCCAGCGCCAGATGGATCCTGTCGCTGTATGCCAGCACGCCTTTGAACTCTTCGAATTCACTCATCCACGCCGGTTGAGAAAGTGCAGAAAGCAAATCCGGTTGTGCAGTGAAACCCAGTTCGATGTGACCCTGATTATCAAGGTCAATCACCAGCACTTTCGCCCCTTTCTCACTCAGTGCGTAAGCCAGATTCACTACTGTCGTTGTTTTGGCTGTACCACCTTTGCGGTTAGCAACCACAAGCACCTTTGTCATGCCTGAGACTCCGCGTTATATAAACCGGCATCAATGGCACGTTTAAGCCAGCCCCACGCTCCCGCTTCAGGCCATACAGAAATGCCGGTCTGATGTTTAATTAATACCTGATACAGGGCGGTATGGGCGTGGGTGAGCTTTTTCAGATTAACCTGCCTTTTCGGATTCTCTGCCAGCCAGAGATCCAGTTCTTCCGCTAAATCGATTTCACAGTTGCCGTCGAGTGCTGCAACTTTTTGCTTGAAAATTATCGGCATGACAGTAACTCCGGAATGTTGATAATGAGCAGAACCCTTCCGTCACCCAGTAAGGCTGTGCCGCTGAAGTGGGCGTAGCCCGCCATCACACCTTCAAGAGGCTTCTGGATAACATCAATACCCTCATGGAATTTATCGATAACCAAACCGATATCCCCATTGCCTGTGTTTACTACAAGAATAGACTGTTCTTCTGTATTTTGCGTTTCCGGTGCAAAACCCAGATAGTCCCGCAGGCAATGAAGCGGTACCAGCTTGTCGCGGATAACCAGCACCTGATGATTCTTGATTTGCTGGATTTCCTCAGGGCGCACTTTTACGGTTTCCACCACGCTGTCCATACTGACGCCGAACATCTGGTCGCTGACTTCAAACATCATCACACGGTTAACGGACATAGTTTGCGGCAACACAAGACGGAAACGTGTGCCGCTACCCACTTCAGACTGCATTTCGATATGGCCGCCAGCCTGAGTAACCATGGTTTTCACAGCATCCATTCCCACACCGCGACCGGATAAATCAGACACCTGTTCAGAAGTGGAAAAGCCGGGTGCAAATATCAGTTGCAGTGCTTCGTCATCGTTTATTGACTCCAACTGCGCTTCGGTGATTACCCCTTTCTGGTATGCCAGCATTTTGATCTTCGCCGGATCAATGCCCTTACCGTCATCGCGGATTTCTATCACCACGTTGTCATCCTGCGGTGTGGCAATGAGCTCAATTTTTCCTGATTCATTTTTACCTGCACTGAGGCGGTCAGCCGGAGACTCAATACCGTGATCGATGCTGTTTCTCAGTAAGTGAATTAAAGGCTCAGACAAAGACTCAATCAGATTTTTATCAAATTCCGTATCTTCCCCCTGCATTTCAAGCTCAATCTTCTTATCAAGCTTGCGGGCGAGATCCCGAACAAGACGGGGATAACGCTGAAATACGTGAGATACCGGAACCATACGAATTTGCAGAACAGCACTTTGAAGCTCTTCAGTAAGACGGTTCACAATCGTGAAGTGTGACTTAATCTGTTTGCTGAGTTTTCTGCTGCCGCCTTCTTCTTCTGCCTGCCGGGCAAGATAAGGCAGAGAATTTTTCGCTACTGTCAGCTCGCCCACCAGGTCCATCAGGTAATCAATTTTCTCCTGATTAACTTTTAACGTACGTGGTACCTGACGCTCTGCCGCTTTTGCCGGAGCTGTACTCTGCGCCGCCTCTTCCGCAGCAGGCTCAGGAGCGACAGAAACATTTTGTTCAGTTTCCTGAGCAGCAGTTGTCTCAGGCACTGCAGCGTCAGCCTCTTCTTCGCCTGTGTCGGCCTGAGGTACTTCAACCTGTCCACTGGCAATGAGGGCCAGCAAGTCTTCAACAGACCGTTCTATCACATCGACACCCAGTACACGACTGACAACCAGATTCACTGACGCCAGCGACGCAGGATTGCCTTCCCCTGCCGCCAGACGTTCCAGTAAAGCTTGTTGCTGCTCAAGCATGGCAAGGGCTCTACCGGATAATCCGTTGTCATTTCCGCAACCGGAGACATCTGTCGCTGAGCTTGATGTCTCAGCGTTATCTTCAACAGTGACAGACTCAGAGCCTGAAGCGTCACCGGATTCAGCCTGCGCCTGATCTTCGAAAGGAGCAGCATCTCCGGCTGAAGTGGCAATATCACAAAAGCGTGACAGAGCCTCACCTGCAGCGAGTTTTTCAAGCCCTGCACTGATTTGCCATTGTACAGAGTCCGGATTCAGCGAAGCACACAGGAAGCTGCATATACGGGCCACCTGCTCGTTGTCTGCCAGCGCTGCCGCTTCGGCGATACCATCAGCATCATCACTTTGTAAAAAGCTGGTCAGCAGCGGCTCACTTAATGAGTAAAAGCTGGCCGCGGAAATAGCATCATGTTCATACTGGCCTTCGTAATACGCAAAGTGCTCAGCCAGAGAAGCAGAACTGGCCACACAGAGGATCGTAATGTCCAGGTGGCAGAGGAAAACGTCTTCAGGACCTTCTACATGATTTTTACGGGACAGATTGTGAAAGATAAGCCCGGGGGTTGCCAGACTGACGTTAAACGGATCTTCACCACGAAAGAAACAGTCTGCATCCGGTGTATAGCGGATAACATGAACCATTTCATCGCTTTCCAGTGCACTGAAAAATGCGCTGATACGGTGCTTCTCGTCCAGCTCATTCAGCCATGCAGCCGCTTTGTCAGGTAGAGGAGCAACAGTAGCCGGAGAATCAGATGCTCCGCTATCAACCGTATGACTCTCCCCTTGTTCAGTGTCTGAGCTGGCCCCGCCGGATGCCGGTTCCATAAAGCTACGTAATCTGGCGGCAAGCCCGGTGGACGCTTCTTCCCACTGAGATAATTGATGGGTTCCCGACTCAAGCTCATCAAAAAATGTGCTGATTTGATCGAATGCTTCTAACAGCACATCACCGAGTTCATCAGTAAAAGACACTTCGCCGGCACGCATGCAATCCAGTAAATCTTCAGAGGCATGAGCAAGGCGGGTCAGCGGCTTGATATCGAACAGATCCGACGAACCTTTGATAGTGTGAATATCACGGAAAATCGTATCGACCGCTTTAGCGTCATAGCCACTGTTTTGCAGGGTCAGCAGCTCCTGACTGGCAGATTCCAGATTTTCCCTGGATTCACCGATGAATGTATCTAACAGCTCACTCATAATGATTATTCTCCCAGCATCAGTGACACCATGTCATTTAACGTGGTGCCGTCCACGGGTTTGGTCATATAGAAGTTTGCACCACAGTCGAATGCCCGGGTCGCGTCTGCAGCCTGAGATTCCGTGCTTATCATAATAATAGGCACCTGATTCAATCCTGCATCCCGGCGAATTTCCTGACACAAACGGTAGCCATCCATTTTCGGCATATTGACATCAACCATGAACAGGTCGATTTGTTTACCCATTGCCTTTTCGAGCGCTTCTACGCCATTTTCTGCTTCTTCCACATGGCGTTGCGCGCTGGCAACGATCATCCGGTGGTAGGTACGGACAGTATTGGCATCATCCACGATCATGATAGTTTTCATCTGCTGACTCCCTCGAACCCGGGCTTCTGGTAAACAATAACGTCACCGAACTTTTTAATTTTGAATAATGAGCAAATGCGGCTCATAGACTCGCTGTGGCCTAAGAATATGTATCCTCCGGGCTTGAGTGCGTCATATAACACCTGTGCAGCCTTACGACGGGAATCGTCATCGAAATAAATTAGCAGGTTGCGACAATAAATCAGGTCGAATGAACGGAAACGTCCGGGCACTTCAGCACCAAGAATATTTGCCAGACATAAAGTCACAGACTCTTTAATGTCGGGACTCAAATGGAACTCATTGCCCTTCTGAGTGAAATAACGCTGCCGGACAGTCAGCGGAATGTTTTGTACAGATCGCTTGGAATAAATGCCTCGTTTAGCATGTTCAAGGACACTGGTATCGATATCAGACGACACAATCTCCACATCCCGGTGATCCAGTCCTTTCCAGTACTCAAGCAGGTAAATTGCTATGGAATACGGCTCTTCACCTGTGCTTGAGGGTACTGACCAGATCCTTAAATCCTCACCCGCCGGGCGCATGCTGTCTAAATCATCCATTAAATGACGGCACATGGTCTCAAACTGATATTCTTCGCGGAAGAAGTAGGTCTCGTTCACCGTCATGGCATTAACAAGGTTTTGAAGCTCTTCTCCGGATGCCTGAAAACGCATGAAGGTAAAGTAACTCTTAAACAGATTATGGCCGGTTTGCTTCATGCGCTCCTTCAACCGTTTATCAACGAAGTATCGTTTAGAATCTTCGAAGTAAATGCCGGTTTTCCGGTAAAACATTGAGCGGAACCGGTCGAAGTCAGCGTCAGAGATTTCCCCTGCCGGCGACGTTGTCCGGATGCTGGTCATACACCCTCTCCTGCAACAGAATCCCGAACACACTGAATCGCGAACTGGATATAAGCTTCACCGGGAAAACGGGCAGATACTTTTTCGAGTACCTCCAGCGTTCCGCTATCGCCAATTTCTGACAGTTTATCTACCGCGGTACCCACCACATTGATGTTGTTATCGTTCAACACGACATTGTGCAACCACGTTGCAGCATCCGGATGACGAATAGCGCCGATAACGTCCACGGCAAAAATCCGTACATCACTGTCTTCATCACATAAAAGTTCGTTCACATGCGCTGCGAACAGTACCGGCTGGCTTTGCAGCAACTCAATTGCCCCATTGCGTACCTGCGCATCTTCCGACTTCAGCTTTTCAAGCAGCGCACCGGCCATATCTTCGTCACACATGCCTTCGACAGCGCTGAATAACGCCTCCAGTACGGTGGGCTCGTGCTCAATGTCGATTTGCTCAAGCAAAGCAGTCCGGGCTGCCAGATTGTTGGTCAGATCTCTTGCCGCCCAGCGTCTGACATCGGCACAACTCGCCTGTAAATCGTCAATAAGGGACGCCAGGTCTCTGCTATTTTGTCTGCGGTCAGCCTGGCTGGCAGACTCTCCGCGGCTCTTTCTCAGTCCCATGGCGTACTCCTATTGCTTGCACAAATGATTAATACGTTGAGCGATGGCGTGACTGTCAAGCACATGACTGGCGCACCCCGCCTGAATAAGTTCTTTCGGCATCCCAAATACGGTTGCAGTTGCTTCACTCTCCGCAATGGTTACAGCGCCTCTGCTGTAGGCCTTAGACATGGCAGCCACGCCATCGCACCCCATGCCGGTGAGCTGTACGCACAGCATATTTTTGGCATCGAAACACCCCAGCGCCGACTCGACCATGCGATCCACACTGGGATGCCAGAGAAAATTCGGACTGGCCGGGATGGGTCTGACAAATACCGTGTTCTGGTTTTTCACGAACGACAGGTCTGCATCCCCTTTTGCGATATATACTTTGCCGGTCTCCACCGGCATACGGCTGCTGACTTCCACCACTTCAAGAGGGCATAAATCATTCAGCCGTTTCGCCAGTGCGGCGGTAAACGCTTTTGGCATATGCTGCGCCACGACTACCGGGCAGGGAAAGCTGGCCGGTAACTGAGACAAAATCTGCTCAAGTTTGCGCGGGCCACCGGTGGATACACCAATCATCACCACCTGAACCTTGCCATTTTTTACCGGCGCTGCCGTTGCTTTTACCGCAGCCGTTTGCTGTTGCGTGTGCACGGGCTTTGACGGAGCTGCCGTTCGCCTGACGCTTGCGGTAAGGGCTTCAATTTTGGAAATCAGCTCATCTTCAATATCGCTGATATCCGCACTGACCGTGCCGCCGGGCTTCAAGACAAAGTCAGCCGCTCCCAGTGCCAGCGCTTCCAGTGTCACCAGCGCACCTTTCTGCGTCAGCGATGACAGCATCAGCACAGGGCACTGGTGAAACTTCCTTAGCAGGCTAAGGCAAGTCAGACCGTCCATCACCGGCATGTTGATATCTAAAGTAATCACATCAGGTTTAAAAGCCGCTGATTTCGTCAGTGCTTCCTCGCCATCGCGGGCTGAGTCAACCTGATAGCCCCGTGCAGTGAAAACCTGTGTGAACAGTTTCCGCATCAAGGCAGAGTCATCTACCACTAATACTTTGACTGCCATCTTCCCGTTAACCCCCGTTTACTTTTGCAATATCGTTGTCGTTCAGCAGTACCGACGGCTCGATGAGCTGAATGATGCGTTGCTCTTTATTGAGTTTAATGAGCTTGTTTAACAGCTCGGTTTGCTCATCAGACAGTGAAGGCGCATCTTCGATAGAATCGGTAATGACAGTTTTAACTTCTGCCACGCCATCCACAATAAAGCCGGTTTTTTGCTTATTGCGGGTAAGCACCACAATACGCTGGCGGTCGGTGGCTTCCGCTTTGGGTAATCCCAATCGCGTGCGTAAATCAATCACAGGCAGTACCGTGCCCCGCAGATTGACAATGCCTTGCAGGTAGTCCGGTGTATTAGGCACGCTTTCCAACTTGTCGGGAATGCGTGTTATTTCCTGGGTATCTTCGATGCTGACCCCGTACTCCTGACCGGCAATGGAGAAGATCACGTATTGGGCATAGTCTTCTTCGGTCAGCACCCCTTCGTCCTGATTAGCCATATCAGAAACCTCATCTTGTAAATCAACCTGGCTCAGCGCCTGGCTTAGCGAGCGTTGGAAAACGCTGTGCAAGTTAACGATAGAAATGAGTCGTTTGGTGCCTTCCACACGGTACACGGCTTCCAGCGCACCATCGGTATATCCGTCGTTACACATCGACGGAACAGGCTCCAGCGCCGACGGCGATATACTCACCACATTACTGACTTTTGCTACCACAAAGCCCACAGCAGACTGGCTGCTGTCGCTGCAGTTAACAATGATGATGCGGGTAGCATCGTTCATTTCGCAGGGCTGCATGCCAAGGTTCATAGCCAGATCGACGATGGGAATAATTCGTCCCCGCAGATTTACCAGCCCCAGTACCGAAGGATTACTGTCGGGTAAGGCAGATATGTCGTCGGGAACGCGCACAATCTCACCCACATCATGGAGATAAAAAGCAAATTCTTGTCCGGCTATGGAAAAACAAACCAGTTGTTGCAAATCATCTTCGGCTTCGCTGTTAATGTCTTGCGAACCGGTGCGGTTTTGCTGCAGTTGCAGGCCGGAACCATCTTTTTTATGGCTGACGGTTAACTGTGACTGCACCAGGTTTTCAACATTAAGGATCTGCTCCAGCGGTTCGTTCTTTTGCTTAATCAACCCTTGCAGGTAGTCATAAGAAATTGACGAGTCGCCTTGTTTGTCATTAACCACGGTGTCTTTCGGTACACTGTAAACACGGTTTACTTTGTCGACCAGAAAGCCCGTCATACCAAGTGTTGACTCCACAACGACAACACGGGATGTTTCAGTTTGTTCCGCTGAACACGACAACAAAATAGCCCGTAAATCGTAAACCGGCAGTACGTTACCCCGCAGGTTTGCCAGTCCCATCATCTGGTGGGGCCCCAGCGGAACCCCAACCATCACGGGAACACGAATAATTTCGCCAACAGACTGCATCGGAAATGCAAATTTCTCTTTTCCAATCTGAAAAGAAACAAACTGCAGCTCAGTGTCTGTTGCGGTAATTTCCTGAGTTTCCATTTCTTGCATGGTCTCACCTCACCTTTAACTCTGAATCAACCGGCCTTAGCTGTTTTGCATTTCATCAGCGACAGAGGAGATTTCCTCGATAGAGCGGGCCAGGATTTCAACGCCTTTGGTCTGCTGCTCTGCGGCAGACAATGCCTGCTGACAGTTACTGCTGGCCTGTTCATTCGCTGCGGCAATTTGCTCCAGGCCTTTTTGAGCCTGCGCTACAGCAGCAGCAATTTCTTCACCGGCTTGCTGCATTTCTTTGTTGTAAGAAAGTACTTCAGCCATATCTTTGGCAATACCGGCGATGTCCTCAGTGGTTTGCTTCGCTTTTTGCACCTCACGGTAAGCGCTCTCTGCCACGTTGGTCAGGTCAGTTTTCACGTTTTGTGTCTGATCCTGAATGGCTTTGATGAGATCTTTAATTTGTTCAACATTCTCAGCGGCCTCATCGGCAAGGCTTTGAATATCGGCAGATACCACAGCAAAACCTTTACCGTATTCACCCGCCCGGGCCGCTTCCACAGCACCGTTAACGGCAAGCATGCTGGTTTTCACCGACACGGTGGTGATGGTGTCGATAACTTTGTCGATAGTGCGGGTCATTGATTCCATATCAGTAATGGCTGATACGTTCAGTTTGCTGGTTTCCAGTGCGGTATTGATGCCTTCCACCATTTCTTCGATAAGTGCACGGTTCTCTTTCAGCAGTTCTGTTATCGCCTCGCCACGGGTAAGCGCGTTTTCAGACTGAGCAGAGGCTTCCGCTACACCATCCCGGAGGGTATCGATATTACTCACCGCCTGGTCAACTGCCGACGCTGCCTGTTGCGCACCGTTGTTAATCTGATTCAGTGCCGTGGATATTTCTGTGGTTGACCGGCTGATTTCCTCCATGCTTGCAGATAACTCTTCTGCCGAGGACGCCACTTCTTCCGCGCTTTTATTGATGTCGGTGCTGTTTTTCAGCTCTTCAGTGATAATTTCCAGAGACTGGGCAGCCTGCTCAGCTTGTGACAACGCGCTGCTTTGTTCAGATACGTTACTGGACACTTCCTGAGCAGCAGATGACTGCTCGTCGGCAGCACAGGAAATGGCTTCAGACCCTGCCTGGATTTCTTTAGCGGCATTGTCCATTTCACGGATTTTGGTTTGCAGCGTTTCAGAGCCGGTAGCAATTATCTGCATATCTTCCTTAATTTTGGCCAGCTGACTGGTTACCGCTTCGCCTTTTGTCACTTCTTCGAGCGCCGCTTCCGATGATTGTTTCACTGCATCAGAAACTTGATTTGACTGCTGCTGAATTTGCTCGATTTGCATGGCGATATCGGCAGCGCTCTTATCCGATACTTCAGCCAAAGCCCGTACGGTATCGGCCACTACCGCAAAGCCTTTACCGTGCTTACCGGCGCGTCCGGCTTCGATTGCAGCATTTAATGCAAGTAAGTTGGTCTGGTCGGCAATGCGGGTAACTTGTTTAACGGCTTCACCAATATTGGATGCTTGCTGCTCCAGCTCGCTCATCATGACTACAGAGCGTGACTGGTGTTCAGAAGCTGTTTTTACGCTGTCCATCATATTGCCGAGGTTGCCCATAACACGGTCAACGAAGGTTTGAAGCAGATTGGTTTTATCCAGGGTCTGTCCGGATAGCGTAAGCTGTGATACCAGTGAAGAAGAAATCTGGGTAATTGCCGCCAGACTCTCCTGACTTGCACTGCTGGACTCTTCTGCACCAGCGGCAATTTCGTTGATAGCAGTGCCTAACTGGTCGGTCGCGCTGGCAGACTGACTGATGCCACTGGCCAGTTCAGCCGTCGCCGTCGCTACCCGTTCGGCAGCTTATTGTTGTCTGGCGAGGGTGCGGGCTTTTCTTCGCTGCTCTTCTGCCTCTCTGCGTAGTTTCGCGTCAACTCTTACGGCCGGTGTGGCCGGGCTGGCCTCAGTGCTTTTTTTCAGTGCCATGGAAAACCTCGGAATTTACTATGAATGAACGATTGCTTAACAGCGCGTTTAGTAAAGGTTTAGAGCAGGCAGAAAAAATTTAGGTATAAAACAGGATACCTTGGTATGGGAGGGAATCTGGTTGTGGGGGGATCTCCCCATAAGTGCATCTTTGTCGCCTTATACACAAATGTCACAACAAGTACATTTAGGTATAAGATCTCAATGACTTAGCGGGCACCTGAGAAGACCGTACGCAGCGGAATATCTGTCAATCTAGCCTTTTGGCGTAGTCAGATTATAATACCGAAGTTTTTTTGTATTTATTTCAAACATTAAATGGCTGTAATGAAATAACAGGTTATAAATGCGAGAAACCCCGGCTTTTCATGGCCGGGGTTTCTGATTTGAAAGCAAACGCTGACTAAGTTCAGCCCTGAAGCTTTTCTATGATCGCTACATTCGCCGCGGGAAAATCTTCGGGCTTCAGTGCAGAAAGCTTAAGCCACTTGCCCTGTTGTCCTTCCAGACCGGCAGGTTCACCGGCAAAGTCTGTTACCGTGTGAACATCAAGCAGTACCCGCTTATCTCCATAATCGTGACCGATAACAGTCAGTGGCTGACTGGTTTGTATATCAATACCAATCTCTTCCTTAAGCTCACGGGCCAGTGCCTGAGTCACCGTTTCGCCGGCATCCACTTTACCACCGGGAAATTCCCATTTACCGCCCTGATGTTTGTCGTCGGGCCGCTTACAGATATAAACAAGCCCGTCACGAAGTACTACACCTACGGCTACATGCACTTCTTTCATTAAGACAGTTTACCGTGGCACTGTTTATATTTTTTACCTGAACCGCAAGGACACGGGTCGTTACGGCCTACTTTAGGCCCCTGACGCATTTCAGAGCGGATGCCTGTCTGGCCATCGGCCTCCGGCGCCTGTTCCGGTGCCTCTTCATGGTTAAAGTTCTTAGGCACATCGTCAGCCTGACGACGCTGCTCTTCCACCTTTTCCACGTCAGATTCAGCTTTTACCTGCACACGGCTCAAGATGGTGATGACTTCCACTTTCAAAGCTTCAAGCATACCCGAAAACAGTTCAAAGGATTCACGCTTATATTCCTGCTTAGGATTCTTCTGGGCGTAACCACGCAGGTGAATACCCTGACGAAGGTGGTCCATAGCGGCCAGATGCTCTTTCCAGTGACTGTCGAGGTTCTGCAGCATGATCGCTTTTTCAAACTGACGCAGTACATCCGGGCCTACAGCATTTTCTTTTTCCTGATAAGCGCCTTCGATTTCTGTCAGAACACGCTCACGGAGTTTTTCTTCGTACAACTTGTCATCGCTATCAAGCCATTTCTGCACAGGCAGGTCGACTTTAAAGTCTGCTTTAAGTCGCTCCTCCAGGCCCGGCACATCCCACATTTCTTCCAGTGACTGGGGAGGAATGTACTCATCAACTACGCCATTCACCACGTCTACACGAATTGCTTTAATTGTTTCGCTGATATCGCCTTCGTCCAGCAGTTCATTACGCTGCTCGTAAATGACCTTACGCTGATCGTTAGCCACGTCATCGTATTCCAGCAACTGCTTACGGATATCGAAGTTACGGCCTTCCACCTTACGCTGGGCGTTTTCAATTGCGCGGGTTACCCACGGGTGCTCAATGGCTTCGCCATGCTCCATGCCCAGACGCTTCATCATGCCAGCCATTTTCTCAGACGCGAAGATACGCATCAGTGCATCATCCAGCGACAGGTAGAAACGGCTGGAACCGGGATCGCCCTGTCGGCCGGCACGACCACGTAACTGGTTGTCAATACGGCGTGATTCGTGACGCTCGGTACCAATGATATGCAAACCACCGGCATCGAGTACTTGCTGATGCAGCGCTTCCCACTCATCTTTCAGTTTCTTAAGTTGCGCTTCAGTGGGGTTTTCCAGTTTCTCAGCTTCGGCTTTCCAGTTACCGCCAAGCACAATATCGGTACCACGACCGGCCATATTAGTCGCTATGGTGACAGCGCCGGGACGGCCGGCCTGAGCGATAATATCCGCTTCCTGTTCGTGGAACTTGGCGTTCAGCACTTTGTGCGGCACTTTTTCTTTCTTCAGAAAGCGGGACAGCAGTTCAGAGTTTTCGATAGACACCGTACCGACCAGTACCGGCTGACCTTTTTTCACTGCAACACGGATGTCTGCCACAATGGCGTCGTATTTTTCCTGTGCAGTCAGATAAATCAGGTCGGCCATATCTTTACGGGCCATTGGACGGTTGGTCGGAATAACCACGGTTTCCAGTCCGTAAATAGACTGGAATTCAAATGCTTCGGTATCGGCAGTACCGGTCATACCGGCAAGTTTGTCGTATAAACGGAAATAGTTCTGGAAGGTAATCGATGCCAGAGTCTGGTTCTCGTTCTGGATCTTCACGCCTTCTTTGGCTTCTACCGCCTGGTGCAGGCCCTCAGACCAGCGACGGCCTTCCATTGTGCGGCCCGTGTGCTCATCAACAATGACGATTTGATCGTCTTTTACGATGTAATCCACATCTTTCTGGAATAACTTGTGGGCACGCAATGCGGCATTGATATGGTGAAGCAGGGAAATATTACCGGCAGCAAACAGAGATTCACCTTCCGGCAGAATACCGTTACGTTGCAGTATTTCTTCAACGTGGATTTGACCCCGTTCAGTCAGGTGAATCTGACGGGCTTTTTCATCAACGGTGTAATCGCCGTCGCCTTCCTGCCCTTCTTCGTCTTCTTTTTCCTGCTGTACCAGTTCAGGGATCACTGTATTAATTGCTCTGTACAGGTGAGAGCTGTCCTCGGCTGCACCGGAAATAATAAGCGGCGTTCTTGCCTCATCGATAAGAATAGAGTCAACCTCATCCACTACCGCGTAGTGCAGCGGGCGCTGAACGCGATCCTGCGGGCTGAAGGCCATATTGTCACGGAGGTAATCGAAACCGAATTCGTTGTTTGTTCCGTAAGTAACGTCTGCGTTGTAAGCCTCACGCTTCATATCCGGTGACATGCCGGGCACATTACACCCTACCGTCATGCCTAAGAATTCAAACAACTCGCGGGACCAGTCGGCATCACGGCGGGCCAGGTAATCGTTCACGGTAATAACGTGTACACCTTTAGCGGTCAGTGCATTCAGGTAAGTGGGTAAGGTCGCGGTAAGGGTTTTACCTTCACCGGTACGCATTTCTGCAATTTTACCAGTGTGCAGTACCATACCACCAATCATCTGTACGTCGAAGTGACGCATACCGTAAACGCGCTTACTGGCTTCACGTACGGTGGCAAAGGCATCGTTAAGGATATCTTCCGGGGTTTCACCTTTTTCCAAACGTGCTCTGAGTTCGGCAGTTTTCGCCTTTAGTTGCTCATCGCTTAACGCTTCGTATTCCTTTTCCAATGCGTTGATGGCATCGACGTTCTTTTTTAGTTTTTTTATGAGACGGTCGTTACGGCTACCGAATACTTTCCTCAGGATGCTTGCAAACATTTGGTTGATGATTCCACTACTTTTTTACGAGTTCCGGCATCCCGGTGGGCTCGTAGATTTAAAATAAATGACGCCGCGCACATCATGTGCATGGTTGTCACCCTATCTGTTTGTGCTGGTTTACCGGAGTAAACCTTTTCTGGCTGCTGCTTAACGTCTTTTGGTAACGTACGGCAGAGGATCGATTTGTTGCCCGTTTCTTATTACTTCGTAGTGAACATGAGCACCTGTGGAGCGGCCCGTACTACCCATCACTGCGATAGTCTGACCTTTTGTTACAACGTCACCGATAGCAACCGACAGTGCCTGGTTGTGCCCGTACCGGGTCACCATCCCATCACCATGATCGATTTCTATCAGTAAGCCATAACCGTGACGTTCTCCTGCCCAGGTCACGATGCCTGCAGCAGTGGAAACAACGTCATCACCAGATTTACCCGCAAAGTCCAGCCCTTTGTGCATTGCTGGATTGCCGGTAAAAGGATCTGCGCGCATGCCGTAATAAGAAGACAACCATCCCGACGCTATTGGCCGGCCAGATAATTGACTCTGTTCATGGATATGATGCCCCCGGACAAGACTTTCAAGCATCGCCAGCTGCTGTTTTTTCGCAGACACAGTCTGCTGTAAAGCGGCGATTTGTTCCATCAGGGGTTCATTATCCACGTCTTTTGGCGAAGAGCCGGGGTCAAAGGCGTCTAAATCTTCTGCCTTCATCCCAAATTCAGCGGCAATTAATTTGCCTTTTTCATCAAGTTGCGACACCGTCGCATCCATTTCAGCGAGACGCTCTGCCAGAATTTGTAATTGCTGACGCGTGCTGGCAGCCAGTGCATCAACTTCTGCACCTCCTGCCTCATTAGCGGTCTGAGCAAGCTTAATTCTGGCAATATCTTCGGAAACGGAATCAGTGGAACGGCTGGAAACTAACATGAATAACGACGAGAGTACGGTAAAACTCACCAGTGTTCTCACACTGATGCTTTTCCTGTATCGCTTCTGCTTACCAATAAAGGTTATCGTTAGTTTCATCGGGCACTCTTAATAAAATCCGGACTAGTTTACCGCTGTTAATGCAAATGAACAAACCACAATCAGATACTCAGTGCGTTTTTTTCATACCCCGTAAGACAAGGTAAGCAGAATTGACGACAAAATACACGGAGTATGGCTACTTTCTTTCCCGTAACGGAAAAATATTATTCTTCAGGTTACTCACCGCCGCGAGAATATGCGGTGAACCTTCCATGTGGAAACGGTTACTGTTAACCAGCATTTCCGGCTTCTGTTTAATGACTTTTTCCGGTAAATCTTCTGCCACAGGTTGCTGCGGCTGTAACTGAAGCCAGCCTTCTTTTCCGCTGCGCTTTACCATGTACATTGCTTTATCAGCCAGGATAAGAGTATGTGACCACGTCCAGCCGGCTTCCCCGCCGGGCGGGTGATAACACACGCCAACAGAACAGGTAGGCGGCGCGCTGAGCCGTTGTTGATGAGGCCAGCGCGTCAGCTCCATAGAACACATCAGGCGTCCGATAAATTCACTTACGGAAATGCCTGCATCCAGCACAATCAAAAACTCTTCGCCGCCCCAGCGGATAACGTGATCGGCACTGCGCGTTTCCCTGCGCAAAATATCTGCGAATTTAACCAGAATATCGTCTCCGACAGCATGCCCTAATTCGTCGTTCAGGACTTTGAAATTATCGATATCGAGAATGATACAAAATACCCCCCGTTGCTGGCGGGCGGCCTTTGCAAGGATTTTATCGATAAAGGTATCGAGATAGCGGCGGTTATTTAGCCGTGTCAGGGAGTCGGTCAGGCTTGCCTGCTGCAATTGTTCGTTGGCTTCAGCCAGCTGCTTGTTTGCTTTATCAAGCTCCGCAGTGCGCGCGGTTACCATGGCCTCCAGTTGCAGTCTGGCGCGCTCCAGTCTGCGGGTTCTGATGTGGTATACCGCCCAGAAAGCGAGGACAGCGAGCAACACAAATACCAGTCGCATCCATTGCTGTTCGTACCAGAACGGCGGCATGGAAAAACGGAAAAAGGCAGGCTCTCCCCAGGCATTCCACTCTTTCAGACGGGCTTCCACTTCAAATGTGTAATCACCCGGGGGTAAATTCGTGTAAAACGCTTCCCGCCTGTTTCCGGCGTTGATCCAGTCAAGGTCGTATCCGTTGAGGCGATAACGGAATTCCAGTGCACTGTTACGGTAAAATCGGGGGCTGGTGTAATTGATCTGAAGATTCCGCTCCCCCTCAGGGAGTAAAGCCCCCGACTTTGTCACGGATTCACCCTGCACAATGATTTCATCGACTACCGGCACCAGTCCTCTGCGGTTATTCGCACTCAGAGTTAAATCAATGGTTGCCACTCCGTTGAGTGTGGGCAGATAAAGTATATTGCCGTCAACAAGACCTTTCGCATTCCCCGCGCCGTTACAGCAGCGGATCCCGTCAGTGTCGGACTCCGGGCCATAGTCGTCCACAAGCATAGACACCTCCACCGGCGCACCGGCTTCAAGTGAATGCTTACTTATCTGATACACACCTTTCAGGCTGGAAATGACCAGATTGTCGTCTTGTTCAGCCATAAACATCACGCCGGATGCCGGTAGCTGACGTTCATCCGGCCAGTACCAGCCTGACTGCTGCTGAACCGCAAAGCCGGACTGAAAAGTCCCGACCAGCATACGGCCGTCTTTGAGTTGTCCGATATAGGCAATTGACACTGTGTTGAGAATGTCATCATTGACAGGCATCTGCTCACCCTTCCCGTTCAGGTGAATAAGGCCGCCGGTGGTGCCCCCCCAGATATCGCCAGTGTTGTCTGCAAACACAAAGCGGGTATTACCAATCTCGTCACCGTTACTGAGCGAAACTTTTTGCAGCGTTTCCTGATCCCAGCGAAACAATCCGCCTGTAGAGGCCACCAGCACATCGCCGCCAGGAAACTCTTCAATGCCATTAATTTGCATGCCGTCGAGTTGCGGGAATTTCTGCAAAACCTGGTAGTTTTCATCAAGGTGCACAAGGCCGCCGCGGGTTCCCAGCCATAGCGTATTGTCTGCGGCCGCTAATATTGAATACACCACGTGATTAGGCAACCTGGCATCCTGTATCAGGGGCGTGAATTGATGATCTTTGAGCAGATAGAGCCCGGCATTCGTGCCGGCAAGGATCCCGTCCCCCTGCTTGCCAAAAGTCCAGACATAGGGTTCATCAAGCCCGGCTTTTTTACCCAGACTGGCTGTTCCGTCATAGCGCAAACGCTGCAGACCGTGAGTGCGGCTTCCAAACCAAAGGTTGCCCGCTCTGTCTTCGAAGGCAGACACAAACCAGGGAGACGTTCTGCCTTTAATTTCGGTAACTTCTTCTACCAGAGTATGGCCGGTAAGTTGAAGAAGACGTTGCTTACCGCCTATCCAGAGGTTGCCCTTACTGTCAGCAAATAACATCTCAATAGGATCGTTAATTACGCCGGACGTAGTTTCATACGCCCTGAGTTTGTCACTGTCGCTGGCAATGAAAAGACCTTCAGACGTCCCCACCAGAAGCTGTCCGCGATACTGCGCAAGGTGAATAATGTGTGCGCCGGATGGCAGCACGCTTGCGGGCACTGACTGGCTGATGTGTTGCCCGTCCAGATAACTCAGTCCGGTACTTGAGCCAATCCAGAGGCGATGTTGATCTGTGGCGAGGGTTCGGATATGCCCGGCTTCCCCTGCTATGCGGTTTACATGGTCACCCTTTGCTGAGACCCGGAAAAGTCCGTCTCCGGCAGCGTAAAGATATCCGTTAAACCAGACAATATCGTTAATTGCTCCCAGAGACTTCCCGTCGAGCAGCACTTCTTCTATTTGCCCGTCTTCCATTTTTAGCAAATGATTTGATGTACCGACAAACAACCTGTCATCCGGTGTCACAAAGACTTTTCGCAGGATAGGATCGGAGAACAGCGGAGATGTTCTGCCATCGAAGATACGGAACCGGTTGCCATCAAACCTCGCCAGTCCTCCCTCTGTGGCTACCCATATAAAGCCGGTATTGTCCTCAGCAATACTGATGGCAGAGACCTGAGGCATATTGTTTCGGGTATCCCAGATACGCTGATGATACTGACTGTAAGGAATAGTCGCCGGCGCTTCTTTAGCGACCGGAGCTGCAATTACGTCCGCAGGGAAAAGAAACAGAAACACCAATGCAAAAAAAAACAGTAAAGCTGGCAGGCAGCGGACAAATACCGGCTTAATCCCGCCTTGATGCGTTGAAAGAATAGCGGGACAACCCTGAGTGCTCATAGGCAGTGTTCATTCCCCGAAAGTAAAAAAATGAATTGCGCGTACAACAGATCGTTGCCTGTTTATATGGAGAGTTTACCACTAAGGATAGTTCACTTCCCTTTGAAGTGATTAATCTTTTGGACAGTTTTGGTATTAAAAATTTACATCAGGTACAAAAATGTATGGTCCGCCTCGTTATTGCAACAGTAAATGTCGATAACGGGG
>NZ_CFHOXV010000004.1:0-185527 GCF_984505615.1 Alteromonas sp.
GCGTTGAGGCGGGGATTAAAAAATAAATTATAACGCACTTACACCAGGGAACAAACCATGAAACGAATGAAGCGCAAACGACTCGCGTGCAGCATAGCAGTGCTGCTTGCCATCTCTGTATCGCAGGCCATGGCGGCTCCGGGGTATTACCGTGAACCGGTTTTGCATAATGACCAGCTGATATTCAACGCTGAAGGCGATCTCTGGTCTGTAGATTTGAACACTAAGAATGGCGGTCAGTTCGGAGCGACACGGTTAACTACCCAACGGGCAGAAGAAACGCAGCCGGTTATTTCTCCTGATGGCACACAACTGGCGTTTGTTGCTAACTATGAAGGCACGACAGAAGTTTACATAAAACCTGTGAGTGGTGGTGTAGCAAAGCGTGCCACCTTTGAAAATGCGGCAGTTAAACTGCACCAGTGGACGACATCCGGCGCGCTCCTTTACAGCACGAACAGCCATACAGGACCAGCCAATAGTTATGTTCTTAAACTGCTGGAGCCGGATTCTGGCAAGGTCACTACTTTACCTCTCGCTGATGCAGTAGAGGGGGTCATTGATGACAAAGGTGAGTGGCTCTACTTTGTTCGCTTTGGCTTACAGGTATCCGGCGACAATGCAAACTATTACCAGGGGGGCGCGAAAGGCGAACTCTGGCGCTGGAAACTGCATTCCGGGCAGGAGGCTGAGCGGTTAACAGCAGACCATAACGGTTCTGTACGCACGCCAATGCTGGCAGACAACCGTGTTTATTTTATCAGTAACCAGGATGGCCCGGACAGCCTCTGGTCGATGACTCCCGACGGAAAATCTCTGCGAAAAGAATCCGCAACGGCAGACTGGACGGTACGCGGTGCCAGTGCAGACAGCAACCGGATTGTGTACCAGCAGGGTGCGGATTTAGTGTTGAAAGACTTGTCATCAGGCAGCAGCGATATTGTGCCGGTTCAGCTAATTTCAGATTTCCCCTACCTGCGGGAACACTGGGACAATGCGCCTCTTGAGTTTCTTACCAATACGGCCTTCGCGCAATCCGGTGATGCCGTTGTGCTGACCGCCAGGGGCCGCATTGCTATTGCCAGAACAGATGGTTCAAGACTGGTTGAAGTGGATACGCCGGAAGATTCACGCAGCCGGAAAGCCCTGCTCAGTCATGACGGGAAGTGGGTTTATGCATTAAATGACGCCAGCGGTGAAACGGAGATCTGGCGTTTTGCAGCAGATGGTTCTGACCAGGCTGAGCAACTCACAAAAAATGGCGATGCCTTCCGCTGGCAGTTATCCCTTTCACCTGACGGTAAGTGGCTTGCCTTCGACGATAATGAGGGAAAGGTTCAGGTTCTCAATACTTCTGATAGCACGGTGTCCACGGTACTGGACGACAGTGACGGATTGTTTGCCACCCCGGACCTGGTGTGGTCTGCGGACAGCAAACTGCTGGCTGTCAGCCGTAATATTTTAGGTAACGAGCGCAACAGTATTTATCTGTATGCCATGGCTGAACAGCGGGGGATGGAAGTAACATCGGATAAATACCAGTCTTACTCTCCGGCGTTCAGTGCAGACAGTCAGTGGCTTTATTTTCTGTCTGACCGGCATTTTGCTCCTTCACCGTCGAATCCCTGGGGCGATCGTGCCATGGGGACTGCCTTTGACAAACCGACACAAATTTTTGCTCTTGATCTTACCGGTAACGGTGAATTCAGTTTTGCCGCGCCAACCGAGCTGAACCGTAAAGTAAAAGGCTCAGAAAAAGATGAAACGGGGTCAGAGCAGGAAGGTGAGCAGGAAGGCGAGCAGGCCGGCCCCGTTGTAACATGGGATGGCCTGACTTCGAGACTCTGGCAGGTGCCAGTCAGTCCGGCTAACTACGGTCATCTGACTATGACTGACTCAACCTTATTTGTAACGGAACAAAGTGGCAGTGCAGCCGTGCTGAAAGGGATGGCAATTAAGCACGACGGTAAGCTGAAGCCGGTGACCTCCGGTGTGGCCGGTTATGCCTTATCCGCAGACAGAAAGTCCCTGTTTGTACACAAACAGGGTAAGGGCAATAAGCACATGTACATCGTGCCTGCCAGTACCAGTTTTCCGAAAGACTTGTCAGGTAAGCAACTCGATACAGCAGGCTGGCAAATGCGCATTACGCCGCAACAGGAATGGGCGCAGATGTTCCATGATGCCTGGCTGATGCACAGGGAGTCACTGTTCGATCCGGCGATGCGGGGGCTCGACTGGAAACAGGTAGAAAAGAAATACGCTCCGCTGCTTGCACGTGTAACACACCGGAGTGAACTGAATGACGTTTTTGCCCAGATGATGGGAGAGCTCAATGCGTTACACAGTCAGGTGCGGGGCGGTGAAATGCCGGCTGATAAAAATGCAGCCAAAGCGGCCATGTTGGGCGGGATCCTTGAAGACACCGCTGATGGTGTACTTCTTTCCCACATTTACCGTTACGACAGTGAAATTCCGGCAGAAGCTCCACCTCTGGCAAAGCCGGGTACCGATGCGAAAGAAGGCGATATAGTCCTTGCGGTAAATGGCCGTGAAACACAAACCCGCGCAGACGTAGTACGGGCGCTCATGAACACCGCCGGCAAGCAGGTGTTGCTGACACTGAAACGGGGTGAGAAAGTAGTGAAAACCGTTGTTACCCCGACAGATGTGAATACAGATTTTGCACAGCGTTACCGTGACTGGGTAATGGCGAACAGCGAAAAAGTGAATCAGGAAGATGCTGACATCGGCTATCTGCACCTCTATGCAATGGGGGGTAATGATGTGGCGTCGTTTGCGCGGGAGTTCTATGCCCAGTATAAAAAGGATGGCTTAATCATTGATGTCAGGCGTAATCGCGGTGGCAACGTAGACAGTATGATCCTTGAGAAACTGCTCCGGCGGGTATGGATGTTCTGGCAGTATCCTACCGGTAGTGTTGGCACAAACATGCAGCAAACCTTCCGTGGCCACCTTGTGGTACTGGCCGATCAGTTTACCTATTCAGATGGCGAAACGTTCACTGCCGGAGTAAAAGCAATGCGCCTGGCTCCGGTTATCGGCAAGCAGACCGCAGGTGCCGGTGTGTGGCTTACCGGACGCAACCGCGTTGCCGATAATGGTATGGCGCGGGTGGCTGAATTTCCTGTATTTGCTGCAGACGGACGCTGGATAACTGAAGGGCGGGGGATCAGTCCGGACAGGGAAGTCGATAATCTTCCTTATGCAACATTTAACGGAAAAGACGCCCAGCTCGAAGCTGCAATCCGCTATTTAAAAGAGCAGATAAAACTGAATCCGGTAAACCCGCTGGAAGGAGAGACACTCCCGGATGTTCGCACGCCGGCGCATGATATCCGGCCGTAACGGGGCAACATCAGGTTTATATTTTTAGTTTGCTTTTTGGCCAGTTAGTGTTGTTATATTTGTCACACAAACAGGGAGTGTGTCATGAAAACAAATATTTTCGTAGCAACATTTCTGGCCTTACTGACAGGGAGTTTGTCTGTCGATGCCACTGGCAATGAGCCGGAATTCCTCAAGTATTACCCGACGTGTGATTACGAAATTATTGATACCGGTGTGGCTGTTGTTATGTCATTTGTGCAAGGCAATGTGGTCAGCGAGGCTGCGCACAACGACATGATGGCGGATGCCCGTGATGATTTGTTTAACAAGGCGCTGGAGGTCGATGCCCGGGGGATCGTGTTACTAAAAGCCAAATTTAATCAGATCAATAATAATCGTGGCAAAATGAGGGTGACCGCAGAGCTATTATCCGGATGCAAGGACGGCAGCGATTATGATGAAGGTGATGTGACTCCACTCACACCAAACGGACACAAACAGTTCAGCATGAATGTTATATGCTCTGAACGAACCATTACCCTCGATGCGTTCGGTGCCGGCAAAGTAATAACGCCTGCACTGCCAGAAAATACCGTCGTGAGTATCGCTGAGGGCATGTACGGCATCAAGCCCGGTGACTCGTCAGAAAAGGTGGAAGACATTTTTGGTACTCCTTCTTTTACGTTCAGACAGGATGAGCACTGGACAATGCTTGCCTATGGCCGCTCACACTGGATTACCCTGAAAGACGGCATCGTGACAGAAGCCCGTTTCGGCTCACCATTCTTTGGCAATGAATTAACCAACTTTTTCTTCTTTGATGATCGCTTCGACTACCGTAAGTGGTCAATTAATGGCATCGGGAAAGGAGACATTTATACCGGCAAAAAACAACAGATTTTCAGGCAGGGAAGTATAACGCTTACGCTCACCGGCGAAACTTATCTGGTGAACAATCAACAGGATGAAGAGCAGGAAGCTACCGGATTTGTATTGCGCGATGAAGAACTGATGGCATCGTTACCTGAGTTTACCTGGCAGAAAAGTAATGAGGCCGTTGAATATCTGAATGAATACATAGCGCAGGACAGAGAAACCGGGAGTTTAGATATCTCTGCACTGCCCGGCGAGAAGATTGGCTGGACGAGCCGGCAATCCGGAAAAGGATATGTGCTGATAAACCCGTGGACGCTGGTGGAAGTTGTAGGACGGAATGTCAGCAAGGTCAACGTCAGCCCTGATTTCATTCAAAGTGAATATACAGACTCTCACAACTGGCATTTCGCACAATTTTACAAAGGGCAACCGAAAGCTGACGCTCTGTCCGCCGCCGGTGAAAACAGCTTCGTTATGTATGATGTTATCGAAGTAGAAGCGCCTGATTATCTGTATAAAGTCTATATGTCAGAAATAAACGGCACAGAGCAGGTGTACAGTATGGAAATGCGTATTTTTTAACGTATGCCCTGCTTAATTGGTGTAGTGGCTTTTGAGTTCTTTTTGCAGATCCATTACCGTGCTTAATCGCAAACAATGAAAAAGGTACGCTGATGACACACGATGAATTTTTGGGGTATTGCCGGGAGCAACTTATTCTGAGTTTCCGCAATACTTTGTCAGGCAAGCCGGACAACGTGCAAAAGCACCGGACCGAAGGCCTTATTCAGGCAGCAAAACTGCTAGGAATTGCCAGCCATTCTGATATTTCGCAAATCATTGAAGAAGAGCATCTGGCTGTTTTTGGTGAAACAGTCAGCGAGCGGACCGCAAGAAAAAAATCCCTCACTGAGCTGAAAGAGCAGTCTCCGGATATTTACTACGACATCCCTGCAATCGAACGCCTGTAAAACGCGCTGCGGCCTCTACTCAGGACGCAGTTGAATACCCGGGCGTGACATTAGTTTTATACTTTAGTTTACTTTTTGGCCAGTTGGTGTTGTTATAATTGTCTAACAAACAAGGAGTGTGTCATGAAAACAAATACTTTCGTAGCAACATTTCTGGCCTTACTGACAGGGAGTTTGTCTGTCGATGCTACCGGCAAGGAGCCGGAATTCCTCAAGTATTTCCCGACGTGTGATTACGACGTACTCGATACCACTGTGGTAAGTGTGATGTCTTATGTGCGTGGTGACACAATCAGCGACGCCGCGCATAAAGAAATGATGGCTGAGGCCAGGGACGATCTGTTTTACGAAGCCCTTGATGCTGATGCGCAGGGTGTCGCAGTGTTACGGACAAAATTTCAGCAAACCAGCTATGACCGTGGCATGTTAAGGGTAACGGCCCAGTTGTTATCTGAATGCAAAGATGGCAGTGAATATGTTGATGGTGATCTGACCCCGTTTACTCCGGACGGATTCAAACAATTCGGCATGAATGTCATCCGCGCCAAACAAACAATCTCAGCGCCGGCGTTTGAAGCCTCCGATGATAAAACCCCGCCATTGCCACAAAGCACTGAAGTCAGTATCGGGCAGGGCATGTATGGCATCAAACCCGGTGATAAGCAGGAAAAAGTAGAAACGTTGTTCGGGACGCCTTCTTTTACGTTCAGGCAGGATGAGCACTGGACAATGCTTGCCTATGGCCGCTCGCACTGGATTACCCTGAAAGACGGTATCGTGGCAGAAGCCCGGTTCGGCTCAGCATTCTTTGGTAATGAACTGACCAACTTTTTCTTTTTTGATGATCGCTTCGACTACCGTAAGTGGTCAATTAATGGCATCGGGAAGGGAGAGAGTTATTCAGGCAAACAGCAAATGTCTTTCAGACAGGGAGATATTACCCTTACGCTAACCGGCGAAACCTATCTGGTGAATGACCAAAAAGATGTAGAGCAGGAAGCTACCGGTTTTGTATTGCGCAATGAAAAAGTGATGGCGTCGTTACCTGAATTTACCTGGCAGGAAAACAATGAGGCTGTGGCATTTCTGGATGACTTTACAAATCGGGACGACAACGGGGAAAGTCTGGATATCTCCGCACTGCCCGGTGAAAAGATTGGCTGGACGAACCGGCGATTTGGCAAAGGGTATGTGTTAATAAACCCCTGGACGCTGGTAGAAGTCATTGGCCGGAATGTCAGTAAGGTGAATGTCAGCCCTGACTTTATTCAGAATGAATACGCCCAAACTCATCAATGGCGCTTTGCGCAGTTCTTTAAAGGGCAATCTAAAAACGATGCCTTATCTGCGGTGGGCGAGGACAGTTTCGTGATGAATGATGTTATCGAAGTGGAAGCGCCTGATTATCTGTATAAAGTCTATATGTCAGAAATAAACGGCAAAGAGCAGGTGTACAGCATGGAAATGCGTATTTTTTAACGTACCTACGCCCGTACAACGTGCTGCGTCCTCTACTCAGGACGCAGTTGAATATACGAGCGAGACATCAGCTGGTTGTATACGCCTTCAATATTCAGTGGCATCTACTTACTTTCAGTTATATAAATGTATAACCATGTATGTTTGTCGCTGATTTCACTGACAATTTCAGCATCTTCTTTCATGCGACTCATTCTTATTCCAATGTTAAGCGACTAATTTATAGTCAAAATTTAATGCTTACACTATCTGTGTCGCAAATGTCGTTAAAATTCACTATTGTCGCCAAATAACCAAAAGTATAATTTCGCGAATTTGGATCTTGTTCATACTGTGTACTACGTTTATTGGCATCACCGATCACTTTCTGTCCGGTTTAATGCCAACACCGAATAGTGAGGAGTAATCAGGTGAGTACACGGGTTTTAGTTGTAGATGATTCCGTTTCAATCAGACAAATGGTGGAAATGACATTGCGTGCGGCTAACTTCGAAGTGACATTAGCCGAAGACGGTCAGCATGCACTGGATATGTGTTCCGGTTCAGCATTTGATGTTGTGCTTACAGACCAGAACATGCCACGCATGGACGGACTGACACTGATTAAAGCGCTCAGAGGCAAACCGGCATTCCAACGCGTTCCTATCGTCATGTTAACTACCGAAGCAGGTGATGACATGAAAGCAAAAGGGCGTGCGGCCGGTGCCACCGGCTGGATGGTTAAGCCTTTTGACCCCAATAAACTTGTGACAGTTATCAATAAGTTGGCCAGCTGATTCTATGCTTCACGGGAGCGTAAAATGTCCATTGATGTTGGGCAGTTTCATACTGTCTTTTTCGACGAAAGCGACGAACATTTGCAGGAAATGGAACGCATCTTATTGGAAATTGATGTGTCTGCCCCTGATGATGAGGAACTAAACAGCATATTTCGCGCCGCCCACTCCATTAAAGGCGGCAGCGGTATTTTTGGTTTCGACGCACTTACCCGTCTGACCCATGTCATGGAAAACCTGCTCGACCAGGCCCGCAAACACCTTATGCCACTCACCACGGAATCCGTGGACTTACTGCTTTCCTCCACAGATGTGCTGAAGGAAACCCTCGAAGCTTACAAAGCGGGAACTGATACTCCCGACGACAATATTTCTGCCCGTATTGCTGAACTGGAAACCGTCCTTGGGAGCGGGAGTCAGGGAGAAAATAGCAGTCAGGCCAGCCAGCCGGCGGCATCCTCTGAATCCGGTGATAACGGTGAAGGGTTCGATTTCGGCTTTTTTGATGATGAAGAAGCATTACCTGTTGTCGCAGAAAGCGCAGATGAAACCTCTTCTGCTAACACCACAGACGTTGCGGCAGATGCCAAAGCGGCCGGACAGCCTGAGCCAGCTCCTGCGGCCGTTACCGTAAAACCGAAAGTACCGGCGAAAGCCCCACCGGCCAAAGAGAACGCCTCTATCCGCGTAGATACTACCAAGATCGACGGGTTGGTGAATCTGGTGGGAGAGCTTGTAATCACCCAGTCAATGCTCTCGATGGTGGGCAGTGAAGTAGACGGACAGGCAAGCGACCGGTTGCAACATGCAATCACCGAGTTGCAACGCAATACTCGGGAAATTCAGGAATCGGTGATGTCCATGCGGATGTTGCCTGTAAATATGACCTTCAGCCGTTTCCCCCGGGTTGTCCGTGACTTGTCTAAAAAGTTAGGTAAGCAGGTCAATCTGGTGATGGAAGGTGAGCACACCGAAATTGACAAGAGTTTGATTGAAAAGCTGGTGGATCCGCTTACCCACCTGGTGCGCAACAGTATTGATCACGGTGTGGAATCCCCTGAAGTCCGTAAGGCAGCCGGTAAACCAGAGGCGGGTACGGTGACTCTGAGTGCGGAGCAAAAAGGCGGCAATATCGTCATCGGTATTACAGACGACGGTGCGGGTCTTAACCGTGAGCGCATTCTGGACAAAGCACGTCAAAATGGTCTGCCTTTCAGTGACGACATGCCAGACAGTGATGTGTGGAATCTGATTTTTGAGCCCGGCTTTTCCACTGCTGCGGAAGTGACTGACGTCAGTGGCCGGGGAGTCGGTATGGACGTGGTCAGACGAAATATTGAGTCGATTGGCGGAAGAATTGAGATAGTTTCAAAAACTGGAGAAGGATCAGGGTTTTACATCCAGTTACCCCTCACTTTAGCCATTCTTGATGGCATGTGTGTGAAAGTTGGAAGTCGCATTTTTGTGATTCCTCTACTAAATATAATTGAGTCATTCCAACCAAAGCCTAACGAACTGAAAAATATCCGGAATGAAAAACTGCTGTGGATCAGAGAACAGTACTGGCCGATGGTGGCACTGCACCAAATGATGGATATCGATGATGCCGTCACGTCGGCTACTCAAGGCATTGTTGTACTGGTGGAAAGTAGCAAAAAACGCTACGGCATTCAGGTTGACTCCATTTTAGGTCAGCAGCAGGTGGTGATTAAGAGTCTGGAACGCCATTACCGGAAAATCCCCGGTCTGGCAGGAGCAACAATTATGGGTGATGGCACCGTGGCCATGATACTGGATGCAGACGCCGTGGCAGAACATTGTCAACTGCCCGCAGAAGAGGAGTTATGTGTATGAGCGAAGCCGCCGTACAACAGTCGGTGATGGCCGGAGATGATCGTGAATTTCTCAGTTTTGTTTTAGGTGAGGAGCACTACGCGCTGGACATCACCACCGTGAAGGAAATCAGAGGTTATGAGCAGGTAACGAAAATCGCCAATGCTCCCGACTTTATAAAAGGGGTCATGAACCTGCGGGGCGATATTGTGCCTGTGGTTGACCTGCGCATTAAGTTCAATGTGGGCGAAGCCACTTACAACGAATTCACCATTGTCATTATGTTGAATGTGGATGAGCGCATAGTGGGTATTGTGGTTGACGGTGTATCCGATGTTATCCGTTTAAGTGAAGAAGAAATGTTGCCACCTCCGGAGTTTGGCGTGGCGTTTGATAGTCGGTATTTACATGGCTTGGCGGATGTGGACGAAACCATGGTCATTCTTGTCAATATTGAAAGTTTAATTAACAGCAATGAACTTGGGCTGGTGGAAGTCAGTCAGGCGAGTGTAGGAGAGTAATCGATGGGTGTTTTTAAATGGTTAAGTGGTGAGGACAATGCCGTAGTAGGATCGCTGGAAAGCATTCAGGCCCTCGATGCATCGTCTGCAAACCTGCTGATTTTAGACAATCAGTGCAATATAGTTGTCGCAAACAAAGCGGCAAAAGCACTGCTGGGGCAACTGGAAGGTAGCATCAAAGCCCGCAATGGCAGCTTTTCGGTCATGACCCTTATTGGCAGTAATATCAGTGCCCTGGGCTTACAGGCCAGCAGTCTTCAGCAGGCCGCGGCCCAGTCGCCGGTCGGTGGCGAGGTATTACTGGAACTGAAGGACCGGAATATTAAGGTCACGGTGGCCGGGCTGAAAAACGTGCGTGGCGAGACAACCGCCTACAGCGTTGAACTGATTGATAATCAGGATGCCATTTTAACCAATGCCATTACTGACGCACTGAATCGCGTTCAGGCGGTTATTCAGTTCTATCCGGACGGCACGATTATTACCGCTAATGAAAATTTTTGCGGTGCAGTGGGTTATGACCTGGAAGAAATTCAGGGTCAACACCACCGTATCTTTTGCAAAAGCGATTATACGTCAAGCCAGGAATATAAAGACTTTTGGCGCAACCTGGCCCGTGGTCAGGTGTCCTCAGGTGAATTCTGCCGTATTCGCAAAGACGGCAGTGAGATTTGGATCAATGCATCTTACAACCCAGTATACGATGAAAACGGTAAAGTGATCCGGGTTGTTAAATTTGCAACAGACATCACTGACGAGAAAATCAAAAATGCTTATTACGGAGGTCAGATTGAAGCTTTGAACCGTGCTCAGGCGGTTATCGAATTTAACCTGGACGGTACAATTATCAACGCCAATGAAAATTTCCTTGGCGCTATGGGTTATTCACTGGAAGAAATTCAGGGCAAACATCACAGCATGTTTGTTGATGCGGAATATAAGAAAAGTCCGGAATACCGTTCATTCTGGGAGCAACTGGGCAAAGGTATTTACTTCGCCGATGAATTTAGACGCATCAATAAAGCCGGTGACGATGTGTGGATCCAGGCATCCTACAATCCGATTTTCGACCAGAATGGTAAACCCTACCGCGTGGTTAAATACGCCGTAGATATTACTGCGCGGGTTAAGGCGGTTCAGGCTATCCGCGCCACTATGCAGCGTCTGGTGGTGGGCGATCTGGATACCGACCCGTTACGACTTGATGGTGACTTCGCTGAACTGGGTAATTCAATTAACCAGTTTGTTCAGGACAATAAACGTATCATCGGTACTATCAGCGATGTTATGTCTTCAATGTCAGCCGGTGACTTAACACAGCGGGTAGATGATGACTTCCAGGGTGAATTCCAGGTGCTGGCCAACGCCATCAACTCATTTGCCGAAGAAATCTCAGGCACTATCCGTTCGATTAACGAAGCGGTAGACACCATTAATACGGCTTCGTCGGAAATTGCCACAGGTAACGCCGACTTATCCAGCCGTACTGAGCAGCAGGCGTCCAGTCTGGAAGAAACAGCTTCCGCTATGGAAGAACTGACCGGCACCGTGCGTCTGAATGCAGAGAACGCAGAGCAGGCAAACATGCTGGCTTCACAGGCTTCAAAAGTTGCCAATGAAGGCGGGGATCTTATTCGACAGGTGGTCGATACCATGGGCGATATTAATGCGTCAGCTCAGGAAATCTCAGACATCATCGGCGTCATTGACGGTATTGCCTTCCAGACTAACATCCTTGCACTGAATGCGGCTGTAGAGGCAGCCAGAGCCGGTGAGCAGGGCCGCGGTTTTGCTGTGGTAGCATCGGAAGTGCGTACGCTGGCACAACGTTCAGCGGAAGCCGCGAAGGAAATTAAAGAGTTAATTTCTGACTCTGTGGGCAAAATCAACGGTGGTAACCAGCTGGTTAACAAATCCGGCGATACCATGGCTGAAGTGGTTAATGCGATTCAGCGCGTGAACGACATCATGTCTGAAATCTCTGCAGCGTCTTCTGAGCAGGCTACCAGCATCGAAGAAGTGGGCAAAGCCGTGAACAGCATGGACGAAATGACGCAACAAAACGCGGCACTGGTTGAAGAGGCTGCTGCGGCGGCTGACAGCTTGCAACAACAAGCCATTGGCCTGACAGAACGGGTGGCGATGTTCAAACTGGATGGTGGCAGTTTGCTTGCGCCACCGCCGGCGAGAAAATCAAACGGTGCATCAAAGCCGGCCGCGCGTATGACAGCCGTGAGTGCGCCTAAAGCTCTGAAGCCAGGCTCGCCGAGCGAAAGTGAGTGGGAGACATTCTAAATGACCGCCGCAACCGCTGAGCAAGTCGACAGAGAATATGCTTATAGTCAGGACGACTTCGAACGGGTGCGCGCCACCGTGTTTAAAATTGCAGGCATTCGTCTGGCAGACTCTAAAGTTACCATGGTGTACAGCCGGTTATCCCGGCGCCTCAGGGCGCTGGGGCTGAAAACCTTTAGTGACTATTTAAAAGTGGTAGAGCGCAGTGACATTGAACAACAGGAATTTGTTAATGCGCTGACTACTAACTTAACGTCATTTTTCCGTGAGCCTCATCACTTCACCGCGCTGGAAAAATACCTTCGTAATCATTCCAATGTGACCGCGATTTGGTGCGCGGCGAGCAGTACAGGAGAAGAACCTTACTCTATTGCTATGACGGTAGCTGAAACCTTTGGCTCATTCCGGCCGGGTATCAAAATCTACTCATCGGACATTGACAGCAAGGTGCTGGCAACCGCAAAAAATGGTGTATATAAAGCATCGTCCATCGAGAAAATGTCACCTGAAAGACAAAAGCAGTTTTTCTACCGGGGCAAAGGCTCGAAATCCGGTATGGTGCGGGTGGTCGATGAAGTACGGGAGATGGTGGAATTCAGGCAAATCAATCTGTTACATAAAGATTATGGCTTCAAAGAGAAAATGGATGTCATTTTTTGCCGTAACGTAATGATTTACTTTGATAAACCTACTCAATATCAGATCCTGAACAGGTTGGTCGGTCATCTCAAGCATGACAGCTTGTACATTGCCGGGCACTCTGAGCATTTTGCTGATGCGTCGGATATTCTAAGACCGGTCGGTAAAACAATTTATGCGCCAGTCAGGTAGTTACACATAACGTGACCGCCCATGATTTTAGTCAGCCTCCCACCTATTACGACAGTCGTTTTGGCCGTGATGCGGTAAAAATTTTACCCGGCCAATACTATGTCACTGCGGCAGACAAACTCATTGTGACGGTACTGGGATCCTGCGTGGCAGTATGCCTGTATGATCCCATCACTGAAGTTGGCGGCATGAACCATTTCATGCTGCCAAATAATAAGCAAATCGACAAAATGTCTTTTGAAGCAAACCGCTACGGTGTGCATGCCATGGAAGTGCTGTTAAATGATTGCCTGCATCTGGGCGGAGAAAAGAAACGTCTGGTTGCTAAGGTATTTGGCGGTGCCAGAGTGCTGCCCGGATATGTGCAAAATGATATCGGCGCAACCAATTCTGAATTTGCCATCGACTTCTTAAGAACCGAGAATATTCCCATCCTGGCCAGCGATTTGATGGCTAATTACGCCCGCAAAATTTACTTCACGCCATCTACCGGTTCGGTGCTGATGAAGCGCATTTACGACATGAACAACAACACTATTCATGACCGTGAAGCGGAACTCGCCATGCGTGTTAACGAGGAAACAAAAGCGACCGGTTCCATTGATATGTTTGGGAATTAAGCAGGAAAAGGACTGTAAGTCATTAAAATCGATTCCTGAAACGTATTCCGTGTGTCATGAAAGTTTTTTAAAAATCTGTTTGCGGTAGTTTTTGTGATGTTATAACATTTTGCGCCGGTAAATTCCCGGCACAGAAGATTTTATGAAAAAGCAGTTTTTATATTCATTACTCGCACTATCCACCAGCGCAGCAGCACAAGAAAGTGTTATTGCCGTGCAGGAAAAGAAGGATGACGTGGAACACATTGAAGTGAAGCGACACTTCCAGCCTTACCGTGGCAATGTTCCGTTAATTCAAACGCCTCAGGCAGTTGATCGTATCAGTGCAGATCAGTTAGCCAATGAAGGCATTACCCGTTTCATCGATGCGCTGGATTTTTCTCCTGCGGTAGTCAGACAGAATAATTCCGGCGGCATGTTCGACAGTTTTGCCATCCGTGGTTTCTCAGGCGATGAAAACAACGCCACTGGCTACCTCATCAACGGCTTTAATGTTCGCGGCTACAGCGGGAACCGCGGCACCGTAAACATTCAGTCAGTTGAAGTGATGAAAGGCCCCGGTTCTGCCTTGTACGGACAGGGAGAACCCGGCGGTACCATCAATATCATTACTAAAAAGCCGCAATTTGAAGAACAGGGCTACGTTCAGGGCACACTGGGTAATTACAGTAAGAAACAGGTTGAATTCGATTACACGAATGGTCTGAATGATGACATGGCTTACCGGCTCAATGGTTCATATGAAGACTCTGACACATACAGAGATACCGTTTTCTTTAAAAACCTGAATATCAATCCTTCGTTCATCTGGAACCTGTCCGACGTAACCAGTTTGAGTTATCAGATGGAAATCCTTGATCAGGAGAAACCGCTGGACCGTGGTGTCTATGTGCTGGACAACGATTTTGATGCGGTGAACCCTGAAGACTTTTACGGTGATATCCGGGACGGTGCACATGAAGTCAAAACCTTCGGTCATCAACTGGTGCTGAACCACGAACTGACTCACAGCTGGCACCTGCTTACAGGTATGGCGTACCGCGATTCATCCATGAAAGGACAATCTTCAGATACAGAGTTGTCGGCTGGTCGTCAGTTATTACTGACTGATCCGGATATTCTGTCGCGCCAGCGAAGAACCCGTGATTATGAAGCGCAGGATTTATCCTTACGTGCAGAATTGAGCGGCGAAGCAGAGGTTGCCGGTTTAACCAATAACCTGCTGATTGGTCTGGATTACTACAATTATCATATCGATACTGACTATCGTCGCTGGCGTACAGCCTGGGGCGCGGGCGACACCACTTACAGTATCGATCCTGCCAATCCTGATTACACCATAGCCCGTCCAGATGTCTCCCCTGTTACCCTTACTGCAGAAAAGCAACAGGGTCTGGGTTTTTATGCGCAGGATCTCATCGAGTTAAATGAAGCCACTAAACTTCTGCTGGGTTTCCGTGTAGACAAATTCGAGCAGGAAATTTATGACCATCTGGCAGGTGCCGGTCAGAGCCAGGATCAAACAGTGGTCACGCCCCGTCTCGGTCTGACTTACGCTGTAAACGAAAAGGTGAGCCTGTATACCAGCTATGCTGAAGGGTTCAGACCCAACCCCGGGCTTGACTCCGACCGCAATGCGTTTGACCCGGAAGAAACTACCTCGTTTGAGGTGGGTGCTAAGTGGGAAAATCTGGCTGAGCGGTTCTCCGGTAGCATTGCTATCTTTGACGCTGAAAAAACCAATATGCTGACAGCAGAGCCCAACACCGGGTTGTCGGCGACATTAGGTACAGTGGAGAGTCAGGGCGTTGAGTTTCAGCTGACCACAGACTTAACTGCCTATACCCGTCTGGATTTCTCGTATGCTTACACGGATGCGCAAACAGCGAATGAAGTGAATAACCTCGATTGGGGCGTGACCATTCCGAAAGGCTCCCGTCTGATCAATGTGGCGAAACACGCAGGCTTTATCTCGTTGAATCACTATACGCAACTGATGAAAAAAGAAGCCTTCTTCGGCGCCACGGTGCGTTATGTGGGCGACCGCCTGGGGGAAACCACTGACGCCGGATTTATACTGCCTTCCTATACGCTGGTGAACCTGTCGGCTTCGCTGGCATTAAATGAGAAGCTGAGTGTGAAGTTCGACGTCCACAACCTGTTTGATGAAGTGTACTTTGAAAACTCATACCACAAGCTTTGGGTAATGCCGGGCTCGCCGGTGAATTATACTGCCAGCGTGAAATATCAGTTTTAACTAACTATGCTCATAAAGCCGGTCGTGCTGCCTTCAGGGGCCGCTGACCGGCTTTTCTATATTTAAGCCGCTACCAGTCCTGATAAATCACAGTGACGCCAGGAAAGTACCGATACGCTTTATACCTTCATCCAGTGCAGTTTCTGAAGCTGCGAAGGACAAACGCACATAGTCATCACCGGTAGCCCCGCCAAAATCATTACCCGGTGTCAGGGCAACGTGCTGTTCTTCCAGTAACCGCTCACAGAATGTCATGGCGTTCAGACCGGTAGAGGTGACGTTGATATATACATAGAACGCGCCGTCCGGCTCCACATCCACGGATAATCCAGCCTGCTTTAAGCCATCAAGAACCCGCTGACGCCGGTGCAGCAGAATATCTCTGCGTCCTTCGCAAACGTTCAGGGTTTCCGGGGTAAAACAGGCCAGCGCCGCATATTGCGCGGGGGTCGACGGGCAAATGTATAAGTTCTGCGCCAGACGCTCCATCACCGGCACCATGTCATCCGGCACTACACACCAGCCTAAACGCCAGCCCGTCATACCGAAGTACTTTGAAAAGCTGTTGATCACAATGGCGTCGGGGTCAAAAGCCAGTACGGTCTGGGCGTGACCATGATGGCTGAGATTCAGGTAAATTTCGTCAACAATACGCCAGCCACCGCGGGACTTTACAAATTCGCATATTGCCGCCAAATCACTTTCAGGCACCGATGTGCCCGTGGGATTAGACGGTGATGCCAGCATCACACCTTTGGTATCGCTCTCCCAGTTTGCCTGCACGCTTTGTGGTGTCAGCTGAAAGCGCTGTTCAGCGCCGGCGGGAATGCTTTGCAACTGCCCGCCAAAGCTTCGGATAAACTGACGGTTACACGGGTAGGCCGGGTCGGCCAGCATCACTTTGTCGCCGTGGTTAACCAGTGCGGCACTCACCAGAAGCAGTGCGGCTGATGCGCCGGCCGTCACTACAACATTATTTGGATTGACAGTAACACCGTGTCGCTGACCATAGAAACCGGCGATGGCTTCCCTCAGGGCCGGTAAACCTAAGGCTGACGTGTAGGGCAGTTCTGCCTTTTCCATGACGTCCTGCATGGCCTGCACAACCGGACCCGGAGCACCGAAATCCGGTTCGCCAATATTGAGTCTGACGACATGATGCCCTTTTGCTTCAAGGGCACTGGCTTTCTCTGAAAAAGCCATGGCATAGAAGGGTGTAATGGCGTTGGCACGATCTGAAAACTTCAACAAAACAGGCTCCCCGTAAAAACGAGGAGCCATGATACAGCAAACCGGTCAGCGCCAGCCAGCTTACTTGTAGATCACCTGGTTTACGATGTTTTCCAGGCCTTCCTGTTTGCCGGATACAGGCTTAGGATCCAGTGCGTTATCGCTGGCGAACTTAGCTACGTCTTCCAGTGACATTTTACCGTTTAATACCTGTTGGCCGAAATCTTCTGACCAGCCTGCATAGCGTTTTTCAACGGCGTTACCCAGTGCTTCAGACTCCAGCAGAGCAGCAGCTTTTTTCAGGCCCAGCGCACAGGTATCCATGCCGCCGATGTGGCCCAGGAATAAGTCCTCCGGTTCGGTGCTTTGACGGCGTAATTTGGTGTCAAAGTTAAAGCCGCCTGATGTGTAGCCACCATTTTTCAGAATTTCATAACAAATCAGTGTCATTTCTTCTACTGAATTAGGGAACTGGTCAGTATCCCAGCCTAATTGCGGGTCGCCGCGGTTGGCATCAATAGAGCCGAAGATCCCCAGTGCAAATGCAGTGGCAATTTCGTGATGGAAAGAGTGGCCGGATAACGTGGCGTGGTTGGCTTCAATGTTTACGGCAAACTCTTTCTCTAAACCAAATTCAGACAGGAATCCGTGTACGGTTGCTGTGTCGTAGTCGTACTGATGCTTCGTCGGTTCCTGTGGCTTAGGTTCTATCAGCAGCAGGCCGTCAAAGCCGATTTTGTGCTTGTGCTCGACCACCATGTTCATGAAGCGCCCCAGTTGCTGACGTTCACGTTTTAAATCGGTATTCAGCAGGGTTTCGTAGCCTTCGCGGCCGCCCCACAGCACGTAGTTTTCACCGCCAAGTTGCTTTGTTGCGTTCATGGCATGAAACACCTGAGTGGCTGCGCGGGCAAACACGGCCGGATCCGGGTTGGTTGCTGCGCCTGACATGTAACGTGGGTGGCTGAATACATTCGCCGTGCCCCAGAGCAGTTTCATGCCGGTTTCTTCCTGCTTGTGCGCCAGCACTTCAGTCATGGTGGAAAAGTTGTGCACGTATTCTTTCAGAGACTGACCTTCCGGTGCCACATCAACATCGTGAAAGCAGTAGTAAGGCGCGCCGAGCTTTTCCAGAAATGAGAAAGCCGCATCCGCTTTCGCCTTAGCTTGCGTCATGGCATCACCCTGAGTCAGCCAGGGGCGATTAAATGTGCCGGCACCGAATACATCAGCACCGTCCCAGCAGAAGTTGTGCCAGTAGCAGGCAGCAAAGCGCAGATGCGCTTCCATGGTTTTACCCATGATCACTTCTTCCGGGTTGTAGTGTTTAAAAGCCAGTGGATTGGTCGATTCCGGGCCTTCGTATTTGATCTTTGGAATTGCGTCGAAATAGTTGCTCATATTCTTTTTCCTGTTCAGGCAGGGTTATGGTGAAGACAGTGTGAAAGACCCTGCGCAGTTCAACAATTATGTTAATTCGTGAAAGTTTTCTGTTTTTTCGGTGACGACCAGAAAGGTTCTATGGCGTAGTAAAGCTCACGGAACTGCTGACGTTTTGCTAAATAGGCTTCATTAACTTTGGGGTCTGGTTGATATTCCGCTTCGGCTTCAGGCTGGAAACAAATGTCAGATAAGGATTTATCAGGATTCACCGCCAGTTGCGCAAGCCTTGCCGCTCCGAGCGCAGGGCCAACATCGCCGCCTTTGCGGTAGGTTAAGGTCTGGCCACTGATATCGCTGAGCAATTGTCGCCAGAAAGGACTTTTCGCTCCACCACCGATCAGACTGATTGACGATACACTGACGCCACTTTGATGCACTGCGTCCATGCCATCTGCCAGTGCCATGGAAACACCTTCAATGACAGCTCTGGCCATGTGTGCGCGGGTAGTGCTGGCTGTGACCCCGAAAAAGGCTGCTTTCGCATAAGGATTATTATGCGGTGTCCGCTCACCGGTCAGGTAAGGCAAAAACAACGGTGTTGCTTCATCAGAATAAGAGACTGACTGCTCAACATCATCAAGCATCGCACCTACATCCTCGTAACCACTTTGACCTGCGTACCATTGTAAACAGCTCGCAGCACTCAGCATTACCGACATCATATGCCAGCGGGAAGGCAGGGCATGACAGAAGCTGTGTACAGCTTGCTCTGTGTTAATGCGAAAGGTATCGGTGACGGCAAAGTAAACCCCGGAGGTGCCCAGTGACAGCATGGCCTGACCCGGATCAACAATACCGCAGCCAATAGCGCCGGCAGCGTTATCGCCACCGCCGCCGGCTACAGGGACGGATTTCATGCCCCAGCGTGCGGCAAGGCTGGCCGTCAGCTCTCCGGTGACCGCATTCCCTTCGAAAAGTGCCGGCATATGAGATTCATTCAGTCCTGTGGCAGCCAGCAATGTTCTGTCCCATTTACGGGATTCCGTATTCAGCCAGATAGTGCCGGCTGCATCTGACATTTCGCTGGCAAATTCACCGGTCAGTTTGTAACGCAGGTAATCTTTGGGCAACAATACTTTGTGAATGCGTCTGTAGACATCAGGTTCATGGTGCTTGACCCACAGGATTTTAGGCGCGGTAAAGCCTGCCATCACGATATTACCGCTGCGCTGACGTGCGTCGCTCACGGCCGCTTCTATTTCATGACATTCATCGTCGCACCGGCCGTCGTTCCACAAAATGGCAGGGCGCAACACGTCACCGGTTTCATCCAGCAAGGTTGCCCCGTGCATTTGTCCGCTCAGTCCGATGGCCTTCACGGTATTTAAGTCCTGCGATGCTTTCAGCGCATCCAGACACTGACAGGTCGCTTCCCACCAGTCTGCCGGATCCTGCTCTGACCATAAGGCCCTTGGCATCGATACATCCAGAGACGCATGGGTGGTTCTTAACACCGCGCCCTGTTCGTCTGTTAACACCACTTTTACCCCTGAGGTGCCTAAGTCAATGCCTATATACATGTTGTATCCAATTCTGGTAATCCGCTATTCCTCTATGTTGATTATCAAAAGCGATCAGAGCAATTATGAAATTTTGTAATCTTTTTGTTAATTGCTTTGCAGTGGTTTAGGATGCGTAAAAACAATATTCATAAATTGCTTTACGGAATCTTATTAGTCGGGGCCAGCTATGTTTGAAAAGTCACACAGTATCACGCTGCTGTTTAATGCCAGTAAGGTTTATGACCGTCAGATTATCGAAGGTATAGGCCGATATTTGCAAACGTCGAAAGCCGACTGGGACTTGTATCTTGAAGAGGACTTTATGACCCGGCTGGAGCATCTGGACGAGTGGAGCGGAAACGGAATTATTGCGGATTTTGATAATCCTGCTATTGAAAAAGCGCTGACTAAAGCCAGAGTGCCGGTAGTGGCAGTAGGCGGTTCTTATCAAAATAAGGCTGATTATCCCCAAGTGCCCTACGTCGCTACCGATAACTTTGCATTGGTTGAAGCTGCATTTGAACATTTAAAACAAAAAGGCATAGAACAATTCGCCTTTTACGGTGCGCCTCTTGACTCTCAGAACCGGTGGGCACATGAGCGTGAACGCGCCATGCTGGAATTGACTCGGCGGGAAGGCTATGAGTGTTTCGTTTATCGTGGTCATGCCGTACGTCCTGAAACCTGGCAGTATTCTTTAAAACGACTCACCGACTGGCTGAATAGTTTACCGGAACCGACCGGAATCGTGGCAGTTACCGATGCGCGGGCCCGTCACCTGCTGCAAGCCTGTGATCATCTTGGCTTACTCATTCCTGAAAGGTATTCAGTGATAGGTATAGATGATGACGAGCTGGCCCGGTACCTGAGTCGTGTCAGTCTGACATCAGTGAAGCAGGGCTGTTTTGACATGGGGTTTCAGGCTGCAAGAATGCTGCACCGGCAATTGCAGGGTTTACCAGTCAGCAAAGCGCCGGTACTCGTACCGCCCGAGCGTGTAGCTGAACGGCAGTCTACCGATTACAAAGCGATTAAAGACCCGCTGGTAATGCAGGCTATGCATTTCATACGGCATAACGCATGTCGGGGTATTAAGGTTGACCAGGTGCTGGACTACGTAGGTATATCCCGCTCAAACCTGGAGGGCCGTTTCAAAGAGGAGCGGGGACACAGTATTCACACCGAAATTCATAACGAAAAACTCAGCCGTGCCTGCAAAATGCTGAAGGAAACTGATGAAGCCGCAGTTGAAATCGCAGAAATTTGTGGCTACCCGTCGATTCAATACATGTATGCCATATTCCGCAAGCATTTTAACCAGACTCCGGTGGAGTACCGTCAGGCACACCGGCCCCAAAGTCTGGATGACTTGCCCGTGGAAGGTTTATCAAAGTTTGCCGCCATCTAGAGAGCAATGAAACTTAAATGACGCAGAATTATTAATAACGGAGAATCAGTACCCTATGGAAACCGTGTTATCAGCAAGTACAGACAAGCCCTCTGAAAACAGGAGTTTTATTTTCTTCATCAGTGTTGTTGCCACTATAGGTGGTTTCTTATTCGGGTTCGACAGTGGCGTTATTAACGGTACTGTTGACGGTTTACAGGCCGCCTTTCAGTCAGAAAGTGTGGGGACCGGATTTAATGTTTCCAGTATGCTTTTAGGTTGTGCTGTCGGTGCTTTTTTTGCTGGGCGGTTGGCAGATAAGTACGGCAGAAGGGCATTGCTGCTGGTGGCTGCAGTGTTCTTTATTATCAGTGCCTGGGGCTCCGGTGTTTCAACCAGTGGTGGTGAGTTTGTTTTCTATCGTATCCTGGGTGGGCTTGCGGTAGGCGCTGCCTCTGTCATGGCACCGGCTTATATTGCCGAAGTCTCGCCTGCCAGATACCGTGGCATGCTTACCTCGATTCAGCAAATTGCTATTATCAGCGGGTTATTTGCCGCTTTTCTCAGTAACTACATTCTTGCCGATTTCGCCTCGGGTTCTACGCAGGCTCTGTGGATGGATTATGCAGCCTGGCGCTGGATGTTCTGGATGGAGCTGGTCCCGGCGTCGTTGTTCTTAGTGATGCTGTTGTTTATACCTGAAAGTCCCCGTTTCCTTGTCGTTAAAGGAGATAAAGTCAAAGCGCAGCAGGTTCTGGGTAAGCTTTACGGTGATGCAGGAGCGGGCAAGCTGGCGGAAATTGAGTCCACGCTGGCAGATGATCATCAGCCCCGCCTGAGCGACCTGAAACAACCGGATACCGGAAAGGTCAGACCCATCGTATGGATTGGTCTGGGACTTGCCACCTTGCAGCAACTGGTGGGTATTAACGTGGTGTTCTATTACGGCGCGGTGTTATGGCAGGCCGTCGGCTTCTCAGAAAGTGACGCCCTTCTGATCAACGTGATAAGCGGAGCCATCAGTATTGCTGCCTGTCTGGTTACCCTGGCAATCATCGATAAAGTGGGCCGTAAGCCGCTGTTGAAGTGGGGTTCTGCCGGTATGTCTGTCACGCTTATCGCGCTGGTTGTCGCGTTTGGCAACGCAGAGCAGGGGATGGACGGAAAACTGATAATGGGTGCCTGGGGACCTGTTGCACTGATTGCTGCCAATCTGTATGTGTTCTGCTTCAACTTCTCATGGGGACCGGTCATGTGGGTGATGCTGGGAGAAATGTTCCCCAATCAAATCCGTGGCTCCGGTCTGGCGGTGAGCGGATTGATCCAGTGGCTGACAAACTTCGCTATCACATGGACTTTCCCGATGATGCTGGCCGGTATTGGTCTGGCAGGCGCATACGGCTTCTATGCATTATGTGCTGTGCTGTCAGTGATTTTTGTCAGCAAGTACGTGTATGAAACCCGCGGTCGTGAACTGGAAGATATGAAAGGCTGAGCCGGCGGGAAAAACCTTACATCCACTGAGTATTAAAGGCATACGAAAAGCGGTAGTATGCCTTTTTACGTTTCAGCCTTTTACCGCAAGCAGATACCGGAGTGTAAAGGGCTGCATCACAAGGATGCCTCATGTCACAGCCGGTCAGACTCTTCAGTTTCTCCATCGCATTTGCCTGCATATTGTTATCGCTCAATTTTGGATTGCGTTCTTCCATGGGTTTCTTCATGGAGCCTGTTTCCTCAGAGTTTGGCTACGGCCGTGAGGTGTTTGCTTTTGCGCTGGCGATGCAAAATTTATGGTGGGGACTCTTTCAGCCTGTTGCCGGAGCAATGGCAGACCGTTTCGGTACCGTAAAAACCGTTATTCTGGGCGCCTTCCTGTATGCCGGTGGTTTAGCGGTTACTGCCTTCAGTGACAGCGCCGGCAGCCTGAACGTGGGAGCCGGCTTGCTGATGGGGATGGGCATCGCCGCCTCCGGTTTGGGTGTGGTATTGCCTGCAATGGCGAGAATGGTGTCTCCGGAAAAACGCTCATTTGCCTTAGGTCTTGGCAGCGCCGCCGGCTCCGCCGGACAGTTGCTGGTAGTACCCGTTGCACAGCATTTTATTGCCGCTTATGGCTGGAGCAATGCGTTGTTACTGATGGCGGGAAGTGCGCTGATGATGAGCCTGATGGCCGGTTCATTAACCGGCAGCGGCGGGCAACAGGCGGCGCAGGGCAACACACAGGTGCGTCAGACTGTGAAAGAAGCGCTGAAAGAGGCTTGTACTTACCCTCATTACTGGCTGATAGTGGTGGGGTTTTATGTGTGCGGTTTCCAACTGGCATTCATTACCGTGCATATGCCTGCATTTCTTGCTGACAGGGGCTTTACTGCTGACATCGCGGTCATGAGCCTGGCACTTATCGGGTTGTTTAACATCTTTGGCTGCCTGTTGTCCGGCTCATGGGCGGGTAAATATTCCAAGAAAAATCTGCTCACCCTCATTTACGCATTGCGGGCTGTCGCCATTGCCGGCTTCATGTATTTTCCTATGTCATCAACATCGGTTTACATATTCTCTATTGTGACTGGTTTGTTGTGGCTGGCCACGGTGCCGCCAACATCCGGACTGGTGGCGCAGTTATTCGGTCTGCCGCACATGGGGCTGCTGTACGGCATTGTGTTTTTAAGCCATCAGCTGGGTTCATTCAGCGGCGTTTGGCTGGGTGGTTATCTGTACGATACCACCGGTTCTTACGATGTAGTCTGGTGGAGCGCCTGCGTGATTGCCGGTATCACTGCGCTGATCCATATTTTCATTGATGAGCGCCCGGTATTAAGGCTGCGAACGGCACAGGCATAGTGAAGACGGGCGTGATGTCACGCCGGTCTGTTGATTCAGATAAAACGTGACATATCCGGGTGGGCGATCTCAATCCATTGTTTCAGTGACGGTTCCTCAATGAAACTGAAGTCTGCGAAGTCAAAGCCCGGCGCTACGCTGCAGCCCACGAGAGTGTATTCTCCGGTGGTTTCAGCGGCCTGAAAGTTGCCGGCCGGAATGACAGCTGCATAGCCATGTTCCCTGCCACCAATCCGCTGTTCTCTCAGCTGTTGCTGATGAATGTGGTACAGACGCAACGGCGCTCCCTCGTAATGGTTCCAGACTTCATCGTGTAAAACGCGGTGGAAGCGGCTTACCTGGCCTTCAAGCAACAAAAAGTAGATATGCGTCATGGCGGGGCGGCCCAGACCGTGTGCAGGTGAATTAACCTGTTTATCAGACTTGAATATCTGCCTGTAAAATCCGCCTTCCGGGTGTGGTTCCAGTTGCAGTTGATCGATTAATTCGTGATGTCGCGTTTTGCCCATGTTTTTATAATTCTTCTTTTGTGATTTTACCCTGTACAAATAGCATACCGTGCCCGTTAATCGAAAACACCATCTTTATTAACCAATTCTAAACAAATCCGATGTGGTGAACGGGTGAACTTTTTTTCACAACATTACCGTATGAATGAGAAATTCTCCGGCGCTTTTTTGTCTGTTCAGGCCATACAGAACCGCGCACTCATTCAATTTGAAAGGTGAAAACGTGAAATATCAGAAGTTTACGACCGTTAATGTTGGCGATAATGCATTCAAAGCAATCAGTTTCGATTCCATTGGGCAGCAATTCGACCTCGACCGTCTGCCTTTCTGCATAAAGATCCTGCTGGAAAACTTAATCCGCCACGAAGACAAGGAATTCGTAAGCAGCGAAGATATTGAGAAAGTGGCGAAGTGGGATATTAAAGATGACAGTCAGCATGAAATTTCCTTCGTACCGGCCAGGGTAATCCTGCAGGACTTTACCGGCGTGCCCGCCATTGTTGACCTCGCCGCCATGCGTGATGCGGTAAATAATTTAGGGGGAGATGCACAAACCATTAACCCTCTGAACCCTGTAGAACTGGTTATCGACCACTCTGTTATGGTGGATTATTTTGCCTCAGAGGATGCCTTCGAGAAAAACACCGGTGTGGAAGTTCAGCGAAACCGTGAGCGCTATCAGTTTCTGAAATGGGGACAGTCTTCTTTTGACAACTTCAAAGTGGTGCCGCCGGGCCGGGGTATCGTGCACCAGGTGAACCTGGAATATCTCGCACGTTGTGCGTTTACCAAACAGGAAGGAGACGACACTCTGGTGTATCCGGATACGCTGGTAGGCACAGACTCTCATACCACGATGATTAACGGTCTTGGCGTGCTTGGCTGGGGCGTAGGTGGTATTGAAGCCGAAGCGGCCATGCTGGGACAACCCGTTACCATGCTGCGCCCGGATGTGGTGGGCTTCCGTTTAACCGGTAAGTTAAATCCCGGCGTAACTGCTACTGACATGGTTCTGACGATCACTGAACAATTGCGTGAGCATGGTGTGGTGGGCAAGTTCGTTGAATTCTACGGCCCGGGCATTAAATACCTTACCACTGCAGACCGCGCGACCATTGCGAACATGGCGCCTGAATACGGTGCCACCTGCGGTATTTTCCCGGTAGACAGCGTGGCACTGGATTACCTGAAGCTGACCGGTCGTCCTGACGAACAGATTGAACTGGTCGAAGCCTACGCAAAATCAGCCGGTCTGTGGCATGACGATCACACCAAAGATGCCATTTATCACGAAACGCTGGAATTGGACCTGGCTGATGTGGTGCCTTCTATTGCAGGACCTAAACGTCCGCAGGACCGTATTGCTCTTGATACTGCCGCCAGTGCCTTCACTGACTGGTATCAGTCTCAGATTGATATAAAAGTCGAAGGTGAAGAAGCTAAATTTGTTGCCGAAGGCGGCGACATGGCAGAGGTGGATGAAGAGCAGGATTCTTTCGTCGACTTCAATGGTGAGAAATTTAATCTGGAAGACGGTGCAATTGTTATTGCCGCCATTACCAGCTGTACGAATACGTCTAACCCGTCTGTGCTTATCGGTGCCGGCCTGCTGGCGAAGAAAGCGGTGGAACTGGGTCTGACCCGTAAGCCCTGGGTGAAAACTTCACTGGCGCCGGGTTCACAGGTGGTCACACAGTATCTGGAAGATGCAGGACTCATGGAGCCCCTTGAGCAACTTGGCTTTAACCTTGTGGGATACGGCTGTACTACCTGTATCGGAAACTCAGGTCCGTTGCCCGAGGAAATTTCCCGTGCAATTAACGATGCGAAACTCACCGTTACCTCAGTATTGTCCGGTAACCGTAACTTTGAAGGTCGCATCCATCCGGATGTAGCGGCTAACTACCTGGCTTCTCCACCGCTTGTGGTGGCATACGCGCTGGCTGGTAATATGAAAGTGGATATTACCCGTGAGCCAATCGGTACAGATAAGAACGGAAAACCGGTTTATCTGAAAGATCTGTGGCCATCAGAACAGGAAATTCAGGCGAAAATTAACGACTATGTATCGGGCGATCTGTTTAAGCAGAAATACGCGGATGTATTTAAAGGCAATGACATCTGGAACAAACTGGATGTGTCTTCAAGCTCTGTGTATGACTGGCCGGACTCCTCTTACATCAAACATCCGCCTTTCTTTGCTGACATGGGCAGTGAACCTGCGTCACTGAGTGCCATCGAAGGTGCACGTTGTCTGGTGAAGGTGGGTGATTCCATTACCACCGACCATATTTCTCCTGCCGGCGCCATTGCCCCGGACAGCCCTGCAGGACAATATTTGCAGGAGCAGGGCATTGAACCGGAAGACTTTAACTCTCTGGGATCACGTCGTGGTAATCATGAAGTGATGATGCGGGGTACGTTTGCTAATGTGAGATTGAAAAATCAGTTAGCACCCGGCACCACCGGCAGCGCAACCACCCATTATCCCAGCGGTGATGCCATGTCTATCTTCCATGCAGCCATGCGCTACCGTGAAGATGGTGTACCGGCTGTGGTTATCGGAGGTAAAGAGTATGGTACAGGCTCAAGCCGGGACTGGGCAGCCAAAGGGCCGTCATTATTAGGTGTTAAAGCCGTAATGGTAGAGAGTTATGAGCGTATTCACCGTTCTAACCTCATCGGTATGGGGATTCTGCCGTTGCAGTTTAAAGAAGGCGACAGCGCGTCATCACTGTCATTGCGTGGTGACGAGACCTACAGCATTGCGCCGGTTGAACGTGGCCAGAAGGAAGTGCAGGTAACTGTCACGCCTGACGATGGTGAGGCCCGTCAATTTATGATGGACGTACGGATTGATACCGCCAATGAGTTTACCTACTTCGAGAACGGCGGCATCCTGCACTATGTTATCCGGGAGTATCTGAAGAAAGGCGCTTAAATATAGCGCCGTCTTTCGGCAAGTACGCCCAGAATGATGAATGCACTGATAAAGCCCGCGCCCTGTAAATACCAGGGCAGGTATTTTATCAGGTAGAGCAGGAACGGCGCACCGTGAATAGTGAGCAGCCCGTATCCGAAAGCACACAGCAACACGAACAGTGTTGTGCGGATAAGAAAATGATATGGCGCCAGCATCCGTTTGATATGTTTATTGATGATATCGCCGTACACCACCAGAATGGTGGCCATCAGCATGATACTTAGTTGGGTATAATAGGGAGATAGCCACTGGCTTAACTGGCCAAATAGTTCTGTCATAAATTCACTGCAAAAATGCCCGCTTTGATAGCGGGCATTTTACGTTTTGCGGCAAAGAAAACCTACGTCTGAATTAAAGTTCAGCGTATGTACCTGACCACTCAGGTATTAGCCGGCCAGCAATGTGGATACGGCTTTGTAACCTTGCTGAATGGTTTGCAGTTTATCCGGTGTCTGGTCGCGTTCAACGAAACGGTGCTCTACGCCCGCCTGCTTCGATGCGGCAAAGATTTTGGCAAAGTTAATTGTACCGGTACCTACGTCAGCGAACTGGCCCTGCTTGTCCATGTCTTTGACGTGCCACAGCTTGAAGCGGCCGGGATGTTTGGCAAAGTAGGCCAGCGGATCTTTATTGGCTTTGAACATCCAGAACAAATCCATTTCCATCGCCATTTTGTCAGCGTCCACTTCGTTCAGTAACACATCGTACGGCTCGACACCGTCAGTAACGTGGAATTCGAAATCATGATTGTGGTAGGCCAGTTTCAGTCCCTGACGGTTACAGGCATCGCCCCACTTATTGCATTCTTCTGCCAGCTTTTTGTACACATCGATGGTTGTACCGCGCTGTTCTTCAGTCAGATAAGGGATAACCACATATTTGTGGCCTACTTCGAGGGCGGTTTCGATAACTTTATTAATGCCTTCTTTGCGGAACATATCCAGAGGAATGTGTGCAGAAGGTGCTGACAGGCCTTCACCATCAACAATTTTGCGGATTTCTTTCGGGCTGTGACCAAAATAACCGGCGAATTCCAGTTCTTTGTAGCCAACCGCTGAAACCAGTTTCAGCACGGCGGGTACACTGACGGCCATCATATCGCGCAGTGTATACAGCTGTAATCCTACGCGGGTTTCCGCTTTAGCCTGACCAAATGCAAATCCCGGTGCCATCAGCAGGCCTGCTCCGGCTGCGCCCAGTTTTACGAATTGACGACGGTCCAGTGAGGACTGGCCGATCTTGCTGGCAATATGACTTGCCTTAATGTTTCTGCCTGACATGTTATTCTCCTTCGTCATTTGCACTTGCTCACGAAGTTACAGCGTACGCAGCAAGTAAAAGTCATCGTTCTGTTTAATCCGGAGCCTTCCCGGTGCTGCCCCGTAAAATGAGTTCGAACGGCATAATTACTTTAGGTGCCGTTGTCAGTTTGCCTTCCAGTACGTCTACTAACAAGTTTACAGCAGTGCGGCCGAAGGCTTCTGCCGGCTGTGCAATGGTGGTCAGAGGGGGATCGCAATAGGCGGCAAAGTCGATATTATCAAAGCCGGCAACCGAGATATCCTGAGGTACCCGCAAACCTGCGTTTTTAAAGCCCTGAAGTGCACCCAGAGCGGTTTCATCGTTCTCGCAAAATACCGCAGTGGGACGGCTATCCAGTGCCAGCATCCGGCCCGCCGCTTCATATCCTGCCTGCAACGTAAAATCACCGGCGAAAAGTAAAGACTGATCGTAAGGAATGTCGGCGGCTTGCAATGCGTCACGGTAACCGGCAAGCCGCTCCTGTGTGAGGGGACTGTCTGCAGGCCCCTTAAAAAGCGCAATACGTTTGTGACCGAGAGAGAGCAGATGCTCCGTCATGGCTCTGGCCGCGGCGCGGTTATCCAGTGTCACGGTCGGGCAAATATTCGAACTGAGTACCTCACAGGCATTTACCATGGGCAGCATGCTGTCGTTCTTGCCGGTATCTTCAGAAAACGGGTTGTGTGCGCGAAGCTGAATAAGTCCGTCAGCTTGTGATGTTTGTACCATCTTGGCGTAATTTGCCTCGATGTCTGCATTACCAAGTGTGTTGCCCAGTAACAGTGAATAGCCGGATTCGGCTGCAGCTTCCTGCATGCCACTGATCACCCTGGCAAAAAATACGTTTGCCACCGTCGGAACCAGTACGACCAGACTGTGCGTTTTACCGGAGCGGAATTTTACCGCCATCAGATTTGGCTTATACCCTACTTCACTCACTGCTGACATGACCTTAGCCCGTGTTTTCGGAGAAACACGTTCAGGCTGTTGCAAAGCACGTGACACAGTTGCCACGGAAACTCCGGCTAAATCAGCGACATCTCGGATATTTGGCATTACCTTTTTCTCAAACCACTTTTTATTCTTTGCAGTGCGAAGTGAGGTATTCACTTCTGTGCATATGTAACGGATTACATTTTGTCGCGACAGGATTACCCAAATGTAAGCATAAATCCAGTTTTAAATGTGAAATATAAACAAAAAATATACAAAATTTCCGTGTATTCATTACATTTGGTCGTTCGAACTACGACGATGGTAGAAAATTCGTTGACATCAATTTATGTAATCCGTTACATTTTTACAGTAATTACATATTTGTAACAACGATGCGCACAATTGGGGGAATACATGGCGAAGTTGCAGCGGGTTCGCATGGGTATGGTCGGTGGTGGTGAAGGTGCTTTTATCGGCGCCGTACATCGTCACGCAGCAGGCCTGGACGGTCAGTACGATTTAGTTTGCGGGGCATTCAGCCGCGATACTGGGAATAATCAGCGTACCGGTGACAGTTTGGGTTTAAGCAGCGACCGCGTTTATGCGTCGTGGCAGGAAATGCTGGAAGCAGAAAATAAATTACCTGCTGACGAGCGTATGGAAGTGGTTGTGGTTGTCACACCAAACCATCTTCACGTGCCGGTCACCATAGCCGCGCTGGAAGCTGGCTATCATGTATTCTGCGAAAAGCCTGCCGGTCTGAATCTGGCAGAAACCAAAGAACTGGCGAAAGTCGTTAACAGTTCTGACCGTCTGTATGGTCTGGCGCACACCTACCTGGGCTATCCCATGGTGTGGCAGGCTAAAGCCATGGTTGAAGATGGCAAACTGGGTAACATCCGTAAAATTCTTGTTGAGTACCCGCAGGGCTGGTTAAGCGGCGAAGACGATCCTGATAACAAACAGGCTGCATGGCGCACAGATCCGGCATTGTCCGGCGGTGCAGGCTGTATGGGCGATATCGGTACCCATGCCTTTGGTCTGGCCGAATTTATCAGCGGCCACACGGTAACTGAACTGTGTGCAGACATGAATATCATTGTACCGAACCGCCGTTTAGACGATGACGGTGCAGCATTCTTCCGCACTGCCGAAGGCGCTAAGGGCGTGCTCATCGCCAGCCAGGTGTGTGCCGGTGAAGAGAACGCGCTGAAAATTAAAGTGTACGGTGATAAAGGCGGACTGGAATGGCATCAGATGGAGCCTAACTCCGTTATTTTCCGCACACTGGATGCACCTTACTGCGTATACCGTGCCGGCTCCGGCCAGCCGGGTTTGTACCCTGAAGCGTCCGATCGCTGCCGTACTCCGTCAGGTCACCCTGAAGGCTATCTCGAAGCTTTTGCTAACCTCTACCGTTACTTTGCTATCGCCGTACGCGAAGGTCAGACAGGTAAAGCTGAAGGCGTGCCCGGTCTGAAGTCCGGTTTACGCGGAATGGCATTTATTGAAGCAATGGTTGCCTCCGGCGCCAGCGACGTGAAGTGGCATCCGATCCCGGATACCGAGTAACAGACCCGTTTACAGAATTTAGGAGATTACCATGGCAGCAATTAAAGGCCCTGCGATTTTTTTAGCACAATTTGCAGGTGACAAAGCGCCGTTCGATACTCTGGAAGGGATGGCAAAGTGGGCAGCTTCACTGGGCTATAAGGGCATTCAGGTGCCTACTGACCCCAAATTATTTGATTTAGAAATTGCCGCAGAAAGTCAGGAATACTGCGACAAAGTAAAAGCCATGTGTGCTGAAGCCGGTGTTGAAATTACCGAGCTGTCTACACATTTGCAGGGACAGCTGGTGGCTGTTCACCCTGCTTACGATGAGTTATTCGATAACTTCGCGCCTGAGCATTTACACGGTAAGCCGAAAGAGCGTACTGAGTGGGCAATTAATCAGCTGATGCTGGCGGCAAAAGCCAGTAAGCGTCTTGGCCTGAATGCGCACGTGACTTTCTCCGGTGCATTGATGTGGCATCTTGTTTATCCGTGGCCGCAACGTCCTGCCGGTCTGGTTGACGAAGGCTTCAAAGAACTGGGTAACCGCTGGAGACCTATTTTGGATGCCTTCGAAGAAGCCGGTGTTGATTTGTGCTACGAAATCCACCCGGGTGAAGACTTACACGACGGTGCAACATTTGAGCGTTTCCTGCAGGAAGTTGACGATCACCCCCGCGCAAACATTCTGTTCGATCCCAGCCACTTCGTGCTGCAACAACTGGATTACCTGGACTTTATCGACCGTTACCACGACCGCATCAAAATGTTCCATGTGAAAGATGCTGAGTTCCTGCCGAATGGCAGAAGCGGCGTATACGGTGGTTACCAGGGTTGGGTAGACCGTCCCGGGCGCTTCCGTTCACTGGGCGACGGCCAGGTAGATTTCAAGAGCATTTTTACTAAGCTTACCCAGTACGGTTTTGAAGGCTGGGCAGTGCTTGAGTGGGAATGCTGTCTGAAAGATTCTGCACAGGGTGCTGCTGAAGGTGCACCGTTTATCGCATCTCACATTATTGAGCCAACCAAAGTTGCGTTCGATGATTTTGCCGGTGCTGGCAGCAGCACAGAAAGAAACCGCCGGATCCTGGGTCTGGACAAATAATAATAATGCCCGGGGCCAAAAGGCCCCGAAGTAGTAAGAGGATATAACAATGATAATGACCCGCCTGAGCATTATGATGTTTCTCCAGTTTTTTATCTGGGGTGGCTGGTTTGTGACCTTAGGTACCTTCATGGGGCAAACACTGGGCGCTTCCGGTAGTGAAATCGGTATGGCGTTTTCTACCCAGTCCTGGGGGGCGATTATTGCGCCTTTCATCGTTGGCTTAATCGCTGACCGTTTCTTCAATGCAGAACGTATTCTGGGTGTGCTTCACCTGATTGGCGCAGCACTGATGTACATGATGTACGTCTCGACTGACTTTGCATCGTTTTATCCCTATGTGCTGGGTTACATGATTGCTTACATGCCGACTCTGGCGCTGGTTAACTCGGTATCATTCGGCCAGATGACTGACCCGTCAAAACAATTCGGTAAAGTACGTGTTTGGGGAACCATAGGTTGGATTTTAGCCGGTCTGGTGATCAGCTATGTGTTCTCATGGGATTCTGCCAGCGGCATTTCTGAAGGCGCACTGCGTAACACCTTTGCACTTTCTGCCATTGGCTCATTAATTCTGGGTATCTTCAGCTTCACGTTACCTGCTACACCACCTAAAGCGAAAGGTACAGCATCGGCAAGTCTGGGTGAAATGCTGGGTCTGGATGCACTGACACTGCTTAAAAGCCGCAGCTTCCTGGTGTTCTTCCTGTCTTCGGTACTGATTTGTATTCCGCTGGCGTTCTACTATCAGAATGCGAACCCGTTCCTGGCCGGTATCGGCGTGGAAAACCCGACGGGTAAAATGGCACTGGGTCAGGTTTCAGAAGCATTGTTCATTCTGGCACTGCCGGTATTCCTGAACCGTTTCGGCATCAAGGCAACGTTATTGCTGGGTATGCTGGCGTGGGTACTGCGTTATGTGATGTTCGCTTACGGTGATGCTGACGGCGGTATGTTCTTATTATTAATCGGTATTGCACTGCACGGTATTTGTTACGATTTCTTCTTCGTATCCGGACAGATTTATACCGATGCTAAAGCCGGTGAAAAAATCAAAAGTGCTGCGCAGGGCCTTATCACATTAGCCACCTATGGTGTGGGTATGCTGATTGGTTTCTGGGTTGCAGGTAAGATCACCGACACTTACACATCAGAAGCCGGAGCGGACTGGAGCAGCATCTGGTTGTTCCCTGCAGGGTTCGCGGCTGTCGTACTGGTACTTTTCTTCATCCTGTTCAAAGACGAGAAGGTTTCCACCGATGCGTAATTCGCGTAGAGCGGTGCTTAAAGGGCTGGCGCTGTCAGGGGTTGGGCTGACAGCGACCAGTGCTTTATCTCTTCATGCGCATGCTGGCACAAGCCAGCATGCCGCCCTCAAAGGAAATATCAAACACGCAGTGGCGCGTTGGACATTTCCGGATCTTTCTTTAGAGGAGCTTTGCCTTGCCATTAAAGATATGGGCTTTTCAGCGATCGACTTAGTGGGTCCTGATGAGTGGCATATTCTTAAGAAACATGGTGTGCATTGCTCTATGTGTAATGGTGCTGAACTGAATCTTGAAGACGGCTGGTGTGACGACCGTTTTCATGAAGCTCTCATCGAACGTTACATTCCGCATATAGAGAAAGTGGCGGCAGCCGGTTACACCAACCTCATTTGTTTTAGTGGTAACAAACGGGGTATGGACAACGAGACCGGACTGAAAAATGCCGTTAAAGGGCTATCACAAATTCTGCCTCATGCTGAAAAGCACGGGGTAGTGCTGCAAATGGAACTGTTTAACAGCAAGGTCAATCATCCTGATTACATGGCCGACAATTCAGCCTGGGGTATCGAGCTGTGTCGCCGGCTGGGATCAGCGCATTTTAAATTGCTGTACGACATCTACCATATGCAGATAAGCGAGGGTGACATCATTCGCACCATACGTGACAACCATCAGTATTTCGGGCATTACCACACAGCGGGTGTGCCGGGGCGTCACGAGATTGATGACTCTCAGGAACTGTATTATCCGGCCATTGCGAAAGCGATTAAGGATTTACCGTTTGACGGGTATCTGGCCCAGGAATTTATTCCAACTCCAGACAGTAAGGCAGGCAAACTGAAGTCGCTTAACCAGGCGATCCGCATTTGTGATGTCTGATCAGTAGAAACGCTTTTGCCGGACGTGTTTAAGGGGACAAAACATGGCAAGTAATAACTATGATGCGATCGTTGTCGGATCGGGGATCAGTGGCGGCTGGGCTGCCAAAGAACTGACCGAGAAAGGCCTTAAAGTACTCATGCTGGAACGTGGCCGAAATATTGAGCACGTTAAAGATTATATTAATGCGCATAAAGAAAGCTGGGACTATCCTCACCGGGGCCTGGCTACGCAGGACATGAAAGAAGTTTATCCTGCACTTTCCCGCGATTACCCGCTGAATGAAATGACGCTTGGTATGTGGGCTAATGAGCAGGAAGCGCCATACATCGAAAAAGAACGCTTTGACTGGTACCGCGCCTATCAAATGGGTGGACGTTCACTGTTATGGGGACGTCAAAGCTACCGTCTGAATCCGGAAGATTTCATGGCTAACGGCAAAGAAGGTATCGCCGTTGACTGGCCAATTCGTTATGAAGACCTGTCGCCATGGTATGACTACGTTGAAAAATATGCTGGTATCAGTGGTACCCGTGAAGGCTTGAGCGTACTGCCTGACGGTCACTTTATGCCTCCTATTCCGCTGAATGCGGTTGAGAAAGATGTTGCTGCCCGCGTTAAGAAAGCGTTTGGTGGTTCACGTCATTTCATCCACTCACGTTCTGCAAACATAACCCAGGGGATTAATGATATCCGTGTGGGTTGTCAGTTCCGTAACAAGTGCTGGTTAGGCTGTCCGTTTGGCGGCTATTTCTCAACGCAGTCTTCCACGCTGCCGGCAGCAATGGCAACCGGTAACCTGACAGTGCGTCCTTTCTCCATCGTAAAAGAAATCAAATACGATAAAGATAAGAAGCGTGCAACCGGTGTTGAAATCATTGATGCTGAAACTAATGAGACTTACGAGTTCAACAGTAAAATTGTATTCGTAAACGCCTCTGCCTTTAACTCTGCATGGCTGCTGATGAACTCAGCAACTGATGTGTGGGAAGGCGGTCTGGGCAGCAGCTCTGGCGAGCTGGGTCATAACGTCATGGACCACCACTTCCGCGTAGGCGCAAGCGCCAGTGTTGAAGGGTACGAAGACAGCTATTATTTCGGCCGTCGTCCGGCTGGTTTCTATGTGCCCCGTTTCCGTAACTGGGATGGCGACAAGCGTGATTACGTACGTGGCTTCGGTTATCAGGGTTCTGCAAGCCGTGGGGGCTGGCGTAAAGACATCGCCGAGCTTGGTCTGGGGTCTAACCTGAAAGATGCGATGTCTGAGCCGGGTGACTGGTCTATCGGTATGACAGCGTTCGGTGAAATGCTGCCGCATCACGATAACCGTATCTATCTTGATAGCAAGAAGAAAGATAAATGGGGTCTGCCGGTACTTGCCATGGACGTTAAGATCCGTGAAAACGAATACAAAATGCGTAAAGATATGAAGCAGGACGCCATTGACATGTTTGAGGCTGCTGGCCTTAAGAATGTTCAGGGTTATGATGCTGATTACGCACCGGGTATGGGTATTCACGAAATGGGTACGGCACGTATGGGCCGCGATCCGAAGAGTTCAGTACTTAACAAGCACAATCAGGTTTGGGATGCACCAAACGTGTTCGTGACCGATGGTGCGGCAATGACTTCAGCATCGTGTGTTAACCCGTCTCTGACCTACATGGCAATGACTGCCCGTGCAGCAGACTTTGCAGTAGACGAACTGAAAAAAGGAAACCTGTAGCCATGAACCGTCGTGATTTATTGAAATTCATCACTGCTGCCACGGGTGTTGCATTTGTAGGTGGCAAAGCGCTGGCTTATGAAAATCTGCCAGTGGTGCCACTGTCCGACACCGGTTTCAGCAAGGAAGACGTAGCCTTCTTCAACGAACTGGGCGAAGTCATCCTTCCCCGTACCGATACACCGGGGGCAAAAGACGCCGACGTAGGTAGCTGTATGGCCGTTCTGGTAGCAGACTGCTATCACCCGACTATGCAGAAAACCTTCAAAGAAGGCCTGGTAACGTTGAAGAAGCGTGCTGAAAAAGAGTATGGCAAAGACTTCCTGTTACTTTCTGCTGAGCAGAAGATGGAATTGCTGTCTGCGCTCGACGAAGAAGCTAAAGCCTATAATGCTAAGAAGGGTATTTGGGGTGATGTAGCCATGAGCAATCCTAATGCGGGAGCGCCATGGGATGAAGAGCTGGTTGCTCCTCACTACTTCTCGCTGATCAAGCAACTGGTGCTGTTCTCGTTCTTCACGTCAGAAGTTGGCTCAACGAAAGTACTGCGTTACGTTGCCATTCCGACAAAATATGAAGATATCCCTTATAAGAAAGGTGACAGAGCCTGGGCTACCTGAGGTAGCCTTTTCACCAACACCATCATTTCAATATTAAGGGCACATAATGAAAAAGATGACAAAAACAACATTGCTATCCGGCCTGGCACTGTCACTGGCGTCAACATCGTCAATGGCGAAAGAACTGAGTCCGGAAGAGCAGGCTGCAAAATCTGAAGTGTGGGAACCTGTTCCTGCTATGGTTGAAACCGCGGCGGGCAAAGCACCTTCTGATGCGGTGGTACTGTTTGACGGTACTGACCTATCCGCTTTTGAATCACTGAAAGGTGGTGAAGCGAAGTGGACGGTAGAAGACGGCACGCTAACTGTAAAACCGGGTACCGGTGATATTGTCAGCAAGCAGTCTTTCTGCAGCGTACAACTGCATGCTGAGTGGAAAACGCCTGAGGATGTTGAGGGGCTGGAAAGCCAGCAGCGCAACAACTCAGGTATTTTCCTGCAGCAGCGTTATGAAGTTCAGGTTCTGGACTCTTATAACAATAAAACTTACCCCAACGGTCAGGCGGGCAGTATCTACAAGCAGGCTATCCCGTTGGTTAACCCGGTGAATCCGCCGGGTGAGTGGCAGAGTTACGACATCATCTTTAATGCGCCTGAGTTTGATGGTGATGAACTGGTGAAACCTGGTTACCTGACCGTTTTAATTAACGGGGTGCTGGTACAAAACCACACTGAAATCTTAGGTAAAACCGAGTGGATTGGCGGACCTTCTTATGAAGCGCATGGTTGTGCACCTATCCAGTTACAGGACCACAGTAACCCTGTGAGCTTCCGTAATATCTGGGTACGTGAAATCGGCCAGAATACTCTGACGGACTTCCGTTAAGCTTTATAGTGTTAACCTTTCAAAGCCGCGAATTATCGCGGCTTTTTTGCTTGTCTGGTGAGCAATTGATCTATATAATGCGCGCCCTTACAGCCATCAAACCTATCTAGTTCCTTGTCTCTATACAGTTTGGCTGTACTGTCGAGGCTACAACCGTAAGGAGCGTGTAATGCGTCATTACGAAATCGTATTTATGGTTCACCCTGATCAGAGTGAACAAGTACCTGGTATGATCGAACGTTATACCACTATCCTGAAGCAAGAAGGTGGTCAAATCCATCGTCTGGAAGACTGGGGCCGTCGTCAACTGGCTTACCCAATCGAAAAGCTTCACAAAGCACACTACGTTTTGATCAACGCTGAAGCAACTGCAGAAGCTGTTGACGAGCTGGAAAATGCATTCCGCTTTAACGATGTGATCCTGCGTAACCTGGTTATGCGCACGAAGAACGCTGTGACTGAACCTTCTCCAATGATGAAGGAAGAACGTCGTGAGCGTCGTGACGATTCTGCTCCACGCGGTGAGCGCGCGGAAAAGAAAACTGAAACCACTGAAGACAACGCGTAAGGAGATCTATCATGGCTCGTTTTTTCAGACGTCGTAAGTTCTGCCGTTTTTCTGCAGAAGGTGTTGAGCAAATCGATTATAAAGATATTGCTACACTGAAAAACTACATCACTGAGAGCGGTAAAATCGTTCCTAGCCGTATCACTGGTACCAGTGCAAAGTATCAGCGTCAGCTGTCTACTGCTATTAAACGTGCGCGTTTCTTAGCACTGCTGCCGTACACAGATTCACACAACAAGTAATTGGCGAAGGAGTAACTTAGATGGAAATCATCTTATTAGACAAAATCGCTAACCTTGGTGGTCTGGGCGATACAGTTAACGTTAAAGCTGGTTTTGCGCGTAACTTCCTGTTCCCACAAGGTAAAGCAGTTCCTGCAACTAAAGCTAACGTTGAAAAGTTTGAAGCTCGCCGCGCAGAGCTGGAAGCGAAAATCGCTGACCAGTTGTCTGCTGCTGAAGCTCGTGCTGCTAAAGTTGCTGAACTGGGTGAAGTGACTATCGCAGCTCCTGCTGGTGACGAAGGCAAACTGTTCGGTTCAATCGGTACACGTGACATCGCTGAAGCAATCACTGCTGCCGGCGTTGAAGTATCTAAAGCAGAAGTTAAACTGCCTACCGGTACACTGCGTGAAACTGGCGAATACGACATCGACCTGCAGTTACACTCTGAAGTAATGACATCTGTTAAGGTTGTTATTGTTGCAGAAGCTTAATTGCCAGTTGATTAAGTAATACTGAAAACCGCTGCACTTGCAGCGGTTTTTTTATGCCCGTTAAGATGTTTCCCGTATCAACTTACAGCATTAGCTGCATTTGTATATCGCACCGCGCGTAGGGTGAAGGTGTGGGTTTATCCACTTCTTTGAACCCCAGTTTGCGGTAAAGGCTGATGGCCGGTGCCAGTTTCCTGTTACTTTCCAGGTATAGCTTCTTCGCTCCGGCATCCCGGGCCTTTTGTATGGCAGCTTCCCCGAGGAGTGCTCCCAAACCTTTGCCCTGTTCGCTGTCTGCCACAGCCATTTTAGCCAGTTCATAGCAGTCATCATCCATGGCTATCAGTGCCACCGTTCCGCAAATATCACCGGCAGGATTTTGCACCAGCAAAACATGGCCCCCTTTTTTCAGAATGTAATTTTCGGGGTCTCCCAGCGAGGCATGATCAGAGCTTTCCATGGTGAAATAGCGTTCTATCCAGTGCTTATTGAGCTGGTAAAACGCATCACGATGCTCAGGGGAATAGTCAATTACGCGGAATCCCCGTGTTGCCTTTTGTTTTATCAGGCCCAGCAAAGACGTTTGTGACAGCAGGGTTTCTACGGCACCCAGCTGTTCAAGAAAGTCCGGCGCCACGTCGTTCAGTGCTGAATTAAGGGCACTGCCGATGTCGGCTATCTGCTTTTCAAGCACCGGCTGCATCGTCAGTGCTTTATCTGACAGTGAAAGCAATTGCACCCGCTTATCCTGCTCAGAAGGGCGGGTAACAAGTAATCCTGCGCTTTTCATTTGAGCGGTGGTTTTACTGACAAACGGGTGAGACTGGCCGGTAATTTCTGCAATGGTACTCACACTTAATGGCGACTCCTGCATCAGACTATACATAACAGGAAACCAGCTTGGTTCCATAGGAACGTTATACGCTTTATAGACTTCACTGGCCTGTGCAACCAACTTTTCAGACAATCTCCTGAACCGGCTGCCCAGTGCAGCTGCACCTGCCAGTTGTAAAACATCTCCCATTTCCCAAACTCCGCAATATACGTAACTAGTTACGTATATTAGATCTCAACGGGTAATGTGACAAGGGGAAATGATTTAGTTTGTAAGAGAGTCCTCTATAGGAGACTTTTATAAAGGCGCGTGTAAGCATCCGCCATGGCGGCGATACTGAAATGCTGCTGCACATGACGAAACGCATTCTCACCCAGAGCGCGGGCTTCTGCCGGGTCATCCAGCAGATGAAGAATTTCCCGCGCCAGTGCGGCCGGGTCTCCCGGCTCAACCAGTAAGCCGGTTTTTTCGTTGTGAATGATTTCCGGAATGCCGCCAACAGGGCAGCTTATCATAGGGACTTTACAGGCCCCGGCCTGAAGCAGGATTATGCCAAGGCCCTCTGCATAAGCAGGATGAACCATCACATCAATATTTGGCAAAATACGCGGCACATCTGATGTGAACCCGCACAGCCTGATATTTTTACCGGCTCCGGAGTCATCTGCCAGTTGCTGATACGCAGCCTGTTGTTTACCTTTACCGAACAGTAAGCAGGTCACATCCTGCCTGCGGGCCATTACTGCCTGCATGGCCATGATGAGATCTTTCTGACCTTTCCTCGGAATAAGCTGGGCGAAGTTTGCGATGACCTTATGGTTAGCCGGGATGTCATACTTTTCCCGAAACCACTCAGCGTCCTTGCTGTAGCGGAAGTCATTGAGATCGACTGCCGAGTGGATCACAGGCTGCGGGATCTGTTTGCAATGCCGTGACACCACATCATGTACACCCCGTGAAATACTGACGACAGCTTTGTAGTGCCGGTACTTCACTGCAGCCAGTGCAGACTCTTTATTATCCACCCTGCGGGTACATACAGCCGGAATACCGCACAGTGAACTCACCAGACCGCCCCACACATCAGCACCCCGGCGGCTGTGAATGTGCAGAATATCCGGTTCAAGCCTTTTAACAAGCCGGTAAAGGCGGAAAGGAAACCTGAGATCCGTATCGCCGGAGTAAGGTACCGGATGCTTGATACAGCCGGGCGCCGGGATGTGAGAAATCGCACTGTCTGATGCGCACACCAGGTAGCTGGTAATGATGTCTTCAGGCAACGCATTGATAAGATATTCAACCTGTTTGGCACCGCCATACAACTGTCTGCCAAGTTCCACATGCATCACCTTTATCGTCATAGCCACTTCTCCAGCCACGCGGTGACTTTTTGTGGCGTGATAGCCCGCATGCAGTCGTGGGCTCCGTTACAAACCGGCTTACGCTTACAGGGGGCGCAGGGTAAGTTTTCGTACAATACTGTGGCATCCGGATTATCTGTTTTCGTATACGGACAGGTGGAACCGAACAGGGCCAGAACAGGTCGCTGATGACAAATCGCCAGGTGAGTCAAACCCGTATCCACACCAACTACAGCACGTGCATTTGCCAGTATGGCACCGCTGGCTGCAAGAGACAGTTTTCCTGCGAAAGAGAATATATGTTCTTTGCCTGAAGCCAGTTCTGATGCTGTATCCGCATCGCCAGGCCCCCCGGCAATAATCACCGGAAGACTGTCATGAATATTTAACCACGCTATGACATCTTTCCAGTGCTGCAATGGCCAGTGTTTCTGAGGACGGGTGGTAAAGGGACACAGAACGATGTAGTCGTCACTGATACCGCTGGCAGCAAGGGCATCCTTCGCCTGGCGCACAGCCGGCCCAGAGGCAGGCAGTGTCATGGTGAAGTCATTTGCACCAAGATAGCGCCCCAGTGCTTTGTACTCCGAACTGATGTCATCAGAGTCCGGTTTTTTCAGTGATTCTGTCAGTAGCCAGTGACTGTACTCTTTGCTTTTAAACCCTATGCGGTGGCCTGCGCCGGATAACCAGCAAAGAAATGCGCTTTTAAGCAGTCCCTGTGCATCTATAGCGATATCGAAGTGATGTGATAACAGCTCTGCCTTAAATGCTCTCACAGCGCGACAGAGGCTCAGCCAGCGCCTTTTTTTGACCAGTGCTGACCATTCTTTCTTCGGCCATCGAATAACCTCGTCAACATCAGGATGAGCCTCAATGAAACTGGCATAGGGCGCTTCGGTAAGCCACACAAGGCGTGAAGCATTTAGTGAGGATTTTATGTTGGATGGCAAACCGGAGGCCATTACAATGTCACCGATGGCGCTTAGTTTAACCAGAAGTACAGCAGGCTTGTGACTCTTGTCCGGCATAACAAACACAATAATTGAAAACTGATTTTTAGTTAAACAAAGCTTCACGACAGTTTAATGACGAAAGGACGCAGAGTACGTATGACTGCCCGCAAAAACCAATACCGGCCCGGCCTCAGTGAGACATTGTTTCGCTGGTTTTATTCATTATTGCTGGCGCTTATCGTTCCGTTCGCTTTTCTGAATCTCATCATTCGCGGGCAGAGAAGAAATAAAGAATATAACCACCGCCGTTTTGAGCGATTTGGCTTTGTTCGTCCGCCAGCCGCGCCGGGGGGGTATCTTTTTCACTGTGTCTCAGTAGGTGAGGTGGTCGCGGCGTCTGTGCTGATAAAGCAGTTAATGAAAGAAGAACCGGAAACACCGGTGACGATAACCACCACCACGCCCACCGGTTCGGCGCGGGTCAGATCCATATTCAAAGATACTGTTCACCACTTCTATTTACCCTACGATTTACACATGGCTATGGCGGGTATGCTGCGGCGGGTGAAGCCCAAAATGGTACTGATCACTGAGGTGGAGCTGTGGCCTAACCTGATCCACAGCTGCTGGCGTCGTGACATTCCGGTTGTAGTGATTAACGCCCGCATGACAGATCGCTCCGCCAGACGATATAAGAAACTGAAAATACTGTTTGAGCCCATGCTTCACAAGCTTTCCCATGTATGCGCCCAGGGTTTGAGAGACTTTAAAAATTATCAGTTTCTCGGTATCAAACAAGAAAAGTTAACACTTACTAACAATATAAAGTTCGACCAGGCAATGTCTGCACCGGATGCCGGTGATTCATTTTACGGTCTTGACAAAAAGGCCCGCCGGGTACTGGTTGGTGGTAGTACTCATGAAGGTGAGGAAAGTGCCTTACTTGATGCTTATCAGAGCCTGAAGCCCGGCTTTCCGGATTTATTACTCATTCTTGTGCCCAGGCATCCGGAGCGGTTTGCCCGCGTAGCGGATCTGCTGGAACAAACAGGGTTGCACTACCTGCGTACAGCTTCGCCGGGCGCACAGGTGAGCAGTGAGACTGACGTCATGCTGGTAGATGAAATGGGCAAGCTTAATACCGTCTATACATTCGGCACCATTGCCTTTGTCGGTGGCAGTCTTGCGGATAAAGGTGGTCACAACGCCCTGGAGCCGGCTGCACAGAAGTTACCGGTGATCATGGGGCCCAACGTTTATAACAATCCGCTTATTTGCCAGTACCTGCAAGAATGTGGTGCGCTCAGCATAGTGGAAGATGCGACGCAACTCGCCGCCTGTTGTAAAACGTTGTTTGATTCTCCCGATGCTGCCCGTGTGGCGGGCGAGGCCGGATTTGCTGTGATCAGTGCAAACCGGGGCGCGACCGGGAAGACACTGGAAGTCATTCGTTCATCCCTTTGAGCCTTTTTGGTGCATGTGAGTTGAATTGGTGCGTTCTGTTGGTGCGTCAACAGTAGGTAATGGTTGGTAAATGCCCTGTAAAAAGCATAAATAACTGATAATTATGGCTTTTTAAAATTTGGTCTGTCTATTGCTTTCTTAAGCGCCGACGGTGTAGCTCAAGTAAAAAATAAACAACAACGCATCCAATAATAATAATAGAGGGGAGCGCTTGAATACACGTTATTTCCAGGGAGAGGCACCCTGCCCCAAGGGTAGGGTGCCGTTCTGGCCTCACACCGGCTCACTCTCCGGTATAATCAAGCTGATTAATTTCCATCCTGCTTTTGGTGCAATATCTTTACCATTCAAAAATGCATGAGAACGTCCGTTCTCGTCCAGTGCAATAAGCGGAATGGCTCTGTCGCCGTATCTTGCTGAATAATCTTCGAAAGTAAATTCTTCGCTCAGGCGTGTGGTTTTCACGGATGCATCATGAGAGACAGCAGAGGCCAGGTATCCGTATGTGACTCCCTCAGCAAACAGTGTCAGTTTCTGCGCATACTGGGTGCTGACCTGATGCGATGGCCGTGCACTTTGTTCATTGTTGGTTAAGCCCCACACTTTATCTTTGCCCATGGTGTACTCAAAATGATAAGCAATCATGGGGTTAAGTTGTTTGTAGGGAGACATGATCAGTACAGTACCGAATAAACCTAAATCCAGGCTTCGCGCTGCGTGATCCGACATGGGGTTACCGAAATAGGCCGGAATATCCATCATTCTGGTTTCTTTAATGGCATCCCAGTTGGTATCGGCAATACAAACCGGCAAATCATGTGCTTTCAGTTCTTTTGCCAGCATCCGGCTGAACTTACTGCCGCCGAAAATTAAAAAGCCGTTTGGCGCAGGGGAGCGAACTTTCAGAAGTTTGGCCACAGATTTAGATGACAGACTCTGCACAACGACGGTGGTAATAATGACCACAAAGACGATGGGAACGATAACCCCTGCACCCTCATAGCCAATTTCCTCCAACTTCAGAGAAAACAGTGCAGATACGGCTGCTGCTACAATACCTCTGGGCGCTATCCAGCTGATCAGTGCCAGTTCACGCCAGTTTAGTCCTGTGCCCACAGAGGAAGCCAGTACGGAAAGGGGTCTGGCGATAAACATAATGGCCACCAGAACCACAATGACGCCGGAACCGACCTCGAACACAGAGTCGAGATTTAACCGTGACGCAAGAATAATAAACAGGCCGGAAATCAGAAGAACACTTAAGGTTTCTTTAAACTCCAGGATGTCTTCCACGTCCACATTTTTCATATTTGCCAGTACCATACCGGCAATAGTCACCGCCAGCAGGCCTGACTCATGGGCTACATGATTAGAGATAGCAAAAACACCCAGTATCAGGGTGAGAACGGCGGTGTTTTGCAGATAGTGGGGGATCAGTTCTTTACGTAGCGACAGACCAAGCAGGTAGCCGGCGGCCAGACCCAGGGCGGTGCCCATACCTACCGTCTTACCAAACGCCACCAGAGTATGTACCAGTGCCGTGTCCTGAGAGGCCACAATGTACTCGTAAACCAGCACCGCCAAAAGCGCACCGATAGGGTCAATGACAATGCCTTCCCAGCGCAGAATGTTAGCGATGTTACTTTTCGGTCTTACAGTTCTGATCATCGGCACAATGACCGTCGGGCCTGTTACGGTTACGATGGCACCAAACAGGGCTGCAAGCTGCCAGGATAAATCCAGGCTCAGGTGGGCAGCGATGGTTGCCACCACCCAGGTGACCAGCACGCCAACGCTGCACAGGTTTCTCACCATATTGCCGTGACCCGCAATATCACTGAATTTTAGTGTCAGTGAACCTTCAAACAGGATGATGGCCACCGACAGGGATACAACTGGAAACAGAAGATCCCCGAACAGTGCGTCTGCGTCGAGCACGCCAAATACCGGACCAACGATAATACCGGTTATCAGCAAAGGTAAAATGGCTGGCAGGCGTATTTTATAAGCCAGAAACTGACAGAATATAGACAGCAGGCCGACACTGACCAGGCTTAATAACGGGTCTGACACGTGGTGTTCCTTCTTAAAGTTGAAGCTATGCCGCTGATGCCCGGCATATTTATTATTTTCCGGCTTTTATACTGACCTCAGGTCAAAGCGGATTTATCGTTAGCCATTGCAAAAAATAATCGTCACAATGGTATAGTAGTCTGAACTTGTGCATATCACATTGTTTTATTTAGATTAACCTTATTTACAGCAGAAAGAGAATATCAGTGAACCGTATTGTTTTCATTTTAAGCCCGTTATTGTTACTGGCAGGTTGCAGTGTGTCAGCAGATCCACAACATGGTGTTGAGGTGCTGTCCACCTATACGCTGGATAACGCGCTGAAGGAAACATCGGGTCTGTTTTGCGACAGCAACAGTATTTACACCATCAATGACTCTGGCAATGAGCCGGAATTGTTTACCCTTGGACAGGACGGATCGCTGACCGCAAGGGTGACGCTGGATGCAAAAAACCGTGACTGGGAAGCCATTACCGGTGACGATGACTATTTCTATATTGGTGACATCGGAAATAATGCCGGTAAGCATAAATCACTCACCGTCTATAAGATTAACCGTGCAGACCCCGTGCAGGAAGCAGTAAAGCGCCGTTTTACCTACGCAGGTAATACGCCGCAGGAAAATGCTCCCTATGCTCACGATTATGATGGTGAAGCCATGACAATGCGGGATGGAAAACTGATCCTGTTTTCAAAAAGCTGGGCTACGGAGCAGTCACACGTATACGTTTTACAGGATATAAAAGCTAAGCAAGTACTTACTCCATTCACGTCAGTAGACGGGCTTCCCGGCGTTGTCACTGGCGCAGACTGGAACAGTGATACACAGGAATTTGTTCTGGTCGGTTACCGAAGCAATGCCCTGGGCATGTTTAAACCTTTCATCGCCACTGTCAGTGGTGACTATCAGCTGAAAACTGTCGACTTTCTCTCACAATTCGCCCAGGTCGAAGGTGTTTGCTACGGTCCTGACGGTAACGTGTGGATTTCTCAGGAAAGCACGCCTTATACCTCTGCAAAACTCGCAAAGCTAAAATTTCATTAATGACTATAAAATCAACACACTGATATTTTTTGGGTATAGTTAGACTAATTGAGGATGGTTTTATATACCCAAAAAGCTGCCCGTTTGCTTATACTTTAATCACTCGCTGAGGTAAGCCCTTTGCAGAATGATAATAAAGCGGAGCAGAACCATGTTGAAACAGGTAACCACATTAGCACTTTGTGCCCTGCTGACACCTCAGGTATGTCTGGCCAGTTCTTCTATTGGTGATCAGGCTGAAGCCTGGCTGGAAGAAAAACTTGATTACTCCGGTGATATCTCCGTTTCCCTGTCGAAAAATAAAATCAGATTCAATGGCTGCCGCCAGAAAGATTACAAACTGAGTCTGGCAACCAGAATCAGCGATACAGTTAATCTTGAAGCGGTAGCGTCTTACGGTCGTGCTGTAATGGACTTTGGTGTGTTCAGTGAACGGGTGACATCGAGAGCGTATGAACTGATTACCTGGTGGGAGCAGCCAGCTTACCGGGTTGGGGTAGCGTCCGGCGTGCGTCCTGCTCATGATATTGATTTACCGGTAAGCGGCTCTTTTGCCCTGCCTGACAGCAACACCGTATCAGTGTATCTGGAAACGGAAGGTGCCGAAGAAAACCACACCATGTCGTTTGCTGTTCGCAGAGAAACCTGGCACGGCGATACATCAGATATCACTTTGTCTCAGGACAAGAGTTACGATAATCAGGTGCAGTTGGGTTACCGCGTAAGCTTTTAATTCAGTGTTGAGAGGCTGATAAAAAAAGGGGCGATTATCATCATCCCCCTTTTTCGTTGTTAAGCGGTTTACTCAGGTACCGGAAAACCACGTGCCCGCATCAGGGCATCTGTCTGCGCATCGCGACCACGGAAAAGACGGTAAGCTTCGGCCGGATCCATTGCATTGCGGACAGCAAAGAGATATTTCACCAGCTTTGCCGATAATTCTTTATCGTAGAAGCCGCCCGGCGCTTCTGCGAATGCTTCCGCTGCATCCGCAGAGAGAACGTCCGCCCACATGTAACCATAGTATGCTGCTGCATAACCTTCACCGGAGAATACATGCCCGAACTGGGTGCTGCGGTGACGCATCACAATCTCTTCAGGCATATCCAGCGCCTTCAGTTGATCCCGTTCAAAGGCATCAGGCTCAATCTTCTCAGGATCGGTGGTGTGATACAGCAAATCCATGATTGCCGAAGCCATGTATTCGGTTGTACCGAAACCGGAATTGAAGGTGGATGCATTCTTAATTTTTTCTACCAGTTCAGCGGGAATCGGCTCGCCGGTTTTGTAATGGACCAGGTAGTTATTGATGACTTCATCAGTGGTGAGCCAGCGCTCAAGCAGTTGTGACTGGAACTCGGTATAGTCACGGACACCGGAGTGGGAAGTGGGGTATTCCACATCTGAAGACAGGAAATGCAGAGCATGACCAAATTCGTGGAAATAGGTATTGGCGTCATCCCAGGATATTAGCGTGGGTTCGCCCTCAGGGCCTTTAACGAAGTTAGAGTTGTTAGAAGCCAGCACAGTGGTTTCACCGTCAAAGGTGGTGTAACTGCGGTATGTGGTCGCCCATGCTCCTGAGCGTTTGCCCTGGCGTGCGAATGGGTCGAGATACCAGAGACCAATCAGCTTACCGCTATCCTTGTCTTTTACTTCCCATACCTTCACATCAGGGTGGAAAACCGGTACCGAACCTTCAGGAACCGGTGTGAAGTCAAAGTTAAACAGACGGCCGGCGACATAGAACATCGCTTCACGGAGTTTATCCAGTTGCAGATATTGTTTTACTTCGTTTGAGTCCAGGTCGTATTTAGCTTTACGTACTTTTTCGGCATAAAAACGGTAATCCCAGGGCTTGATAGTTATGTCTGCGCCTTCTTCATCAGCGATAGCCTGCATGTCAGCCACTTCTTCGTCTACCCTCGCAATGGCTGCCGGCCAGACTTTCATCATCAGATCCATGGCATTCTCAGGTGTTTTTGCCATACGATCTTCTAAACGCCACTGGGCGTAGTTGTCATACCCCAACAATTCGACCCGCTCATCACGTAACGTCAGGATTTGTTTGATGATGTCATTATTATCAAATTCATCGCCGTTATCACCACGGTTGTAGTAGGTGTTCCACACCTGTTCACGAAGCGCCCGGTCTGTGCTGTAGGTGAGGAAAGGATCCATAGATGAACGGGTGTTAGTAATTGCATACTTACCTTCCTGCCCGCGCTCTTTTGCAGCAGCGGCTGCACCTTTTACAAATGAATCCGGCAGGCCGCCCAGCTGCTCCGCGGTGATGTAAGTCACGTAGTTTTCTTCGTCGGCCAGCACATTCGTTGAGAACTGGTTGTACAGCGTAGCCAGCTCTTTGTTGATTTCGGCATAGCGTGCTTTTGCGTCACCATCCAGGGTTGCGCCGTTACGGGCGAAGCTGTTGTAGGTGATCCATGTAATACGTTGTTCTTCGGGCGTCAGCGATTTCAGTTCTTCACTTTCGTAAACCGCTTTAATGCGCTTAAACAACGCTTCATTTTGGGTAATTTTTGTTGAGAATGCGGAAAGTTCCGGAGACATTTCTGCCCGCACATCCCGAAATTCAGGGCTGGATTTGTTCGAGCTGAAAATACCGTAGTAACGGAATACACGGTCCAGTGCACTGCCGGCACGTTCCATGGCGACAATCGTATTGTCGAACGTAGGCGGTTCAGGGTTATTTGCAATGGCGTCTATTTCTTCCAGGTTGAGTGCCATTCCTTTTCTCAGGGCTGGCTTAACATCTTCAACCTTCATTTTGTCGAACTGGGGAACGCCGCCGTAAGGCCCGGGGAAGGGTTGCAGTAACACATTGTCAAATTCCGGAGACTGTTGCTGCGTTTGTGCACTTGCATCCGGTGAGGTCGTTGCAGCCTGGTTGGCTGCCTGGTCAGAACATGCGCCGAGGGTAAGCGCAACAGCCATCGCTGTCAGCGAGGCGGTAAATTTTTTCATTATAGAGTTCCATCGTCGTTATTATCAGCGGTTCAGTGTATAAGAATGCGGCGCTGAGGGCCATATAACGACGACGGGTTCCGGGACAGGTACGGTGGACTGTGGTCTTTACGCGAAGACCACAGTTTTGTTGCGGTGAATAATGACCCGGTCTTCCAGGTGAGAACGCACACCGTGGGCCAGCGCTGTCACTTCGCAATCTTTTCCTTTGCGGACCATGTCTGCGGCTGAATCGCTGTGACTGATACGCTTTACGCTCTGCTCAATGATAGGACCTTCATCGAGATCCTTCGTCACGTAGTGACACGTGGCTCCAATCAGCTTAACACCGCGATCATAGGCCTGCTGATAAGGTCTTGCACCGGCAAAAGACGGCAGGAAGCTGTGATGAATATTAATCGCTTTACCTTGTAACTTCGTGCACAACGTATCCGGCAGAATTTGCATGAATCGGGCAAGTACTGTGAGGTCAATTTTGTATTCGCTGATCAGCGTTTCTATCTGCGAGAACGCCTGTTCTTTACCCAGAGCTTTAAAATCCACCCAATGGAACGGTACTTTGTACCAGTCAGCAAACTGTTTCATCTGCGGGTGATTACCGATGATCACCGGAATGTCGCAGTGTAGTTCGCCGGTGTGCCAGCGGTGCAGCAAATCTACCAGGCAGTGGGATTCAAGGCTGGCCAGCAGAGCAACACGCTGTTTTACGCGGGAGTCGGTCAGTTTCCAGTTCATCCGGAATTCATCTGCAACCGGTGTAAACGCTTTTACAAACCCGTCATAGTCCAGTTTGATTGAGTCAGCCCCGATTTCATGGCGCATAAAAAAGCGGCCGGTTTGCAGGTCGGTATGGTGATTAGCCTCGACGATAGTGGCTCCGTGACCGGCAAGAAACTGGGAAACTTTGGCGACAAGGCCAATCTGGTCCGGACAATCGATTACAAGACGAAAAGTTTGTTGCATGAGATGTAAAGGCTCTGACAAATAGGTTGTTGAATTCAGTGTGTTGTTTTACCCATGCAATTGGCATCTGTAAAGCCTCAATTGATATATCTCATACCAGACCCCGCCGCAATCGCTCGCGAACGGAGATATCAGGCTCCAGAGACCAGGAGTGCCGCACGGGGTAGCGGACACCTGATGGCGTAGAGACAGACTCAAAAAAGTGAAAGTCACGGAATTGCAGTTTGATATCCGGAGGCAACAGAGGGGGAGGCTGGTCGCTGCCGGCCTTCCTGACAACTGTGACATGAGGTTTGTATTCACGGTTTTCCAGCGGTATTCCCGCTTCACGGGCGGCTTTACGTACACACTTAGCTAACTGCATCAATGGCGGGCATGGCTCATCAGGGCCCGCATATAAAATTTTAGGTCCGTCCCACACGCCGGTGGTGTTGAGGGTCACAGAAAAAGGTTCAGCAGCGATGTCGTCCAGTGCGTGTAACAGTGCTTCATGCTGTCTCTGGTTGATGTCGCCAAGAAATGCCAGCGTGAGGTGATAGTTCTCCGGTGGCACCGCAGCCGGCGGGGCTTTCTGACCGGGAGCGACAATGGCACCGGTTTTCCTGAGCACTACAGCCGGAAGTGCCCGTTCCCGCCAGCCGGAAAGCGCGAGCTTCTCCTGCAAAGAAAGATCAAGACCGATAAATGAACGCATCGCAGTAACCCGTGTTTTTCTGTGAAGAGCGTACAGTAAACCAGGCTTACAGGGGATTCAAAGTAAACCGGGTTAATTTACTGCCATACTTCAGCGGTATGCTCCGGTTCGGAAATGCTGACCGTATTCCGGCCTTCTGCTTTTGACTGGTAAAGTGCTTTGTCAGCACGGTCAAACAGCGCTTGCCAGCCTGAATCATCGTGACGACTTAACGCACTGCCTATGCTGATTGTGATATTCATTGGCTTATCGTCCATCATCACCGGCCGGCTTGCCACAGTCTGCCGCAAACGTTCACTCACCCGCTGCAATTGTTCTGCATTACAACGTGTCAGAATAATCAGAAATTCTTCGCCGCCGATCCTGAAGCAGTTGTCTTCATCTCTGACAATGTCTTTTGCCCGCGATGTAATTTGCTGGAGAGCAACGTCTCCGGCATGGTGACCCCATTTATCGTTAATCGCTTTAAAGTGATCAACGTCGAATATGATGATGCCGAAAGTATGTCCTGTCCGCTGAGCTGTTTCCCGGCATGAAAGTGCACAGGGCTCAAGTGCTTTTCTGTTCAGCCAGCCGGTGAGGAAATCCGTGTCCGAGAGTTTTTTCAGCATCTGCTGATGTTCGCCGTTGATGACGTAATTTAATGTTACTGCCAGCATTGAAATAAAAGTAATAACGGCCAGCGATCCTGCAATCTGAAATATGTCGTTACCGGTAAATGCCAGTGCGTCGTGAGAAGTGAGTAACGCCATAGTGCGTATTAACATCTGCAGGGCGAAAATGGTGATTGTGATAAGCAGTGGCCACAGGAATCTCCCCTTTTTACGCATGGCGGTGTGCCACAACATGGTAATGGATGCACCACTGAGCATCACTACAACGGGAGTCAGGATAATAAATCTGGCATCAACCGACCCTCTGAAATCCGGACTCAGATGGAGCAGAAGGGTGAAAAGCGCCACACCGGTTGCCAGATAAGGCGGTGCTTTACCGTATATGTACAGGGCAATACCAGAGGTGATAAAAGCATGGCCTGCCATGTATAACACATTCGCTATTCCCGGGTGCAGCAGGCCTTGTACGTCGAATTTAATGCAGACAAAAGCGGTAAGGTTGGAGACGAGAAAGCAGGCGCCGGCACACATCCAGTGGAAGATATAGTTTGATGCCTTGTGACTTTGCCAGGCCATGCCCATAGTAAAACATAACGTCATACTGGCAATGGCCGTACAAATAATGATGGTCTGTAAATCCATTTACTCACTTCATTTATCTGATACGTAATTTGAATATATGAAAGCAAAACTGTATCCGGAAAATAAAAACAGTTCGCTTACAGTCTAAAATCTAAACGGAAGTGGCTGACTTATCAATGACTTTATGTATTTCTTCCGGGGCACAGGTATATACTTGCCAGATTATCTGTTGAACCTGTTTTCTTGTTATGCAAAGTAAATTACCTGCCGCAGGCCTGATCCCTGAACTGATAACTGCTGTTGCCGCCGGCAATGTCATTGTCGGTGCACCGCCCGGGGCGGGGAAATCTACCGTACTGCCTCTGGCACTGCTTGAGCATGTTCCGGGGCGCATTGTCATGTTGCAACCGCGGCGGGTTGTGGTACGCAATCTGGCGGCCTACCTTGCTTCATTGCTCGGAGAGGAAACCGGACAAACTGTGGGTTACCGTATCCGCGGTGAAAGTAAGGTCAGTAAGCAAACACGTCTGGAGATTGTCACAGAAGGTGTGTTGTCTGCCCGTATCCAGAGGGACCCGGAGTTAGCAGGTGTTGACTTAATCATCTTTGACGAATTTCACGAACGCAGTATTCACAGTGACTTTGGTCTTGCGCTGGCGCTGGAAGTACAGGAAGGGTTGCGGGAAGATTTATCTCTGGTGGTGATGTCTGCCACCCTCGATGTGGATGAATTACTGACGCTGATTCCTGATGCCACTGTGCTGAAATCTGCCGGCAGGCAGTTTGAAGTAGAGGAAGTCTATACCGGTCAGGTGCAAAGTCATACTTTGCATGAGCAGGTTACCAGGCAAATTCAATTCAGCCTTGCACAAGATGACGGCGACATTCTCGTTTTCTTACCGGGCGCCGGCGCGATTAACAAAGTTGCCACCTTGCTGGAACAGCGGCTGAATGCATCTGAATATGTGGTGCATCCTCTGTATGGCGCGTTGAGTAAACAACGGCAAACTGCTGCTATTTTACCGGATAGCCGGGGAATGAGAAAAATCATTCTTGCTACTAATATTGCCGAAACCAGCCTGACGATTGAAGGCATTAAAGTGGTCATAGATGCCGGTCTTGAAAATGTCGCTAATTACCATCCTCCCACCGGGTTTACCCGCCTGAATACGCAGATGATTTCACAGGCATCGGCTATTCAGCGTAAGGGACGGGCAGGGCGTCTGGGGCCCGGGAAAGTGTATCGCATGTGGCCGAAAGAGCAGCATGACAGACTGGCAAAATACCCGCTGCCACAAATTTTACGTGAAGATATCTCCCCGCTCACTCTGGATGCACTGGCCTGGGGAACTGAATTGCATAATATGCGCATGTTGACGCCTCCTTCTCAGGCGCAGTCTGCTGCAGCATTACACCGCCTGCAACAAGCCGGTGCCGTAGATCGCGATGGTACATTAACAGCACATGGTCGCGGACTTAACAAATTATCGGTGCATCCGGCTCTGGCAAATATGTTAGTGAAGGCAAAAGAAGCCGGAGCGCAGACGCACCTGGCTGAACTGGAGGACGTTGCCTGCTATGTGGCGGCTGCCTGTGAAGAACATACGGCATCAGAACGCCAATTTCATGTATCAGCCTGGCTTGAACAACTGGCAGAACCTCAGTTATCCGGTTTGAAAGCCAGGGCCTCGCGGTTTGCATCTGCACTTGGCATCTCACTGAAAGCAGAGATTCGAAAGTTAAACGGTGAAGCTGTTGCAGTGTGTCTTGCGCTGGCTTTTCCTGAGCGGGTTGCGAGACGTAAGCAGGGCAGTGATTATAAGCTGGCCAGTGGCCGGGGTGCTGCTTTGCCTGAAGGTATGATTGAAAAGTCTGACTGGCTGGTGGTTAAGGAAGGGCAGGTTAACGGCTCTGACGTGATCATTCGTCAGGCCGAACCTGTTAATGAATCCTTATTGAGACAGTTATATCCGGGGGCTTTCAAAGTTAAAGACACGGTGACGTATAACAGTCAGAAGAAGCAAATGGAAGCGCGCAAAACTGAAGGTTTCCATGAGATAGTGTTAAGCAGTGAACCGGCAGCTAACGTGCCGGCCCGCATTCGCGGTGAGGCCTGGGTATCGTTGCTGGAAGGATTGCCGTTATCCGCGTGGCCTTTCAGTGAGAAAGACTGGCAATGGTGGTACCGGTATCAAATGGCCTGCGGGTGTGACTTACACCAACCGCAAGCTTTCGACAGCCCGCCGGTATGGAAAAACCCTGAGTCACCATTGTCGCTTCTTGACCGTAGTGATATCTCCGCACGATTATCTTCGTTTAAAAGTTGGGAGCAACTTGCCGGCCTGTCCTGGGCGACACTGCTACATCAGTCACTCCCCTGGAGCCAGCAACATGCCATGGACAGTGCTTTGCCACTGAGCATCACCGTGCCTTCCGGTGAAAAAAGGAAACTGGTCTACCGGTCAGACGGCGAAGTCGTGCTTCCGGTCAGACTGCAGGAAATGTTCGGCTGTGCAGATACGTTCACTGTTGCAGACGGCGCAAAGGTCATCACGCTGGAGTTGCTGTCTCCGGCGGGCAGACCAGTACAAACGACATCGGATTTGGCCGGCTTCTGGCAGGGTAGCTATCTTGCTGTGCAGAAAGAAATGAAAGGACGATATCCGAAACACCGGTGGCCTGATAATCCCATGGAAGCTGAAGCCGGACGTTCAATGAAGCCACGAAAATAAACGGGTGGTTGCTCCTGAACTATTGTACCCGTCTTACAACTTTAATCATGTTTGAATGGTGTATACAACTAATTTACGTGCTGCAAATATTATGCAAGTATCTGTTATTAAAAGAGATCCTCTGACCAGTTAATCGCTAAATACTTGTTCATTTTTTCAACTGCATGATAAGTAAGAAGTTTCTTATTCACTATAGTCATTCATCTAGACACGGGCATTGACCCGGCGCAAAAAGTCTTCAGGTTTCCGTTGTCAACGTCTCATCAAGCATGCTTATATAGAATTGTTGTACAAATATGAGTCAACATTTGAGGGAGACGAAATGAGCAAAGTTGCACTGGTCACAGGTGGCACCCGGGGAATAGGTGAAGCAATTTGTGTAGCGTTGAAAGATGCGGGTTACACTGTTGTGGCAAATTATGGTGGTAACGATGAAGCGGCTAAGGCGTTTACTGAACGCACTGGCATACCTTCATTTAAGTTCGATGTCTCGAATTTTGAGAAAACGAAAGAAGCAATTGACCAAATCGCGACAGATTATGGTCCGGTGGATATTCTAATCAACAATGCCGGGATCACCCGGGACGGCACCATGCACAGAATGAATTTTGAGCAATGGGATGCCGTTATTCAAACTAACCTCGCTTCCTGTTTTAACACGTGTCGCTCAGTGATTGATTCAATGCGCACCCGTGGTTTTGGTCGCATTGTTAATATCGGTTCGGTTAACGGTCAGGCTGGTCAGTATGGCCAGGTTAACTATGCGGCAGCTAAGTCCGGTATTCATGGTTTTACTAAAGCGCTGGCACTTGAAGGTGCAGGTAAAGGTGTAACCGTAAACGCTATTGCGCCGGGTTATGTCGATACTGACATGGTACGTGCTGTACCGGAAGAAGTATTGAAGAAGATCATTGCAACGATTCCGGTGGGCCGTTTGGGGAAACCTGAAGACATCGCCCGTAGTGTTATGTTCTTAATAGGCGATGAAGCCGGATTTATTACCGGTTCTACATTGTCCATTAACGGCGGACAGCACATGTACTAAGCTGTTCGGTTACAATGTTCACAGAGCACGCCCGTGCTCTGTGAACTGACCGTATCCGGATCCAGCTACTCGCTTTCTTTATTGCCGTCGCTCTCTTTGAGTTCATCCGGCAACACACCAATCGCTTTCATCACATCCAGTCCCGGAAAACCATCAGCAATCAGGTTGCTGGCCAGCTGATATTCGCGGATCCCTGCGCGGGTTGCCGGTCCGATAATACCGTCGGGTTTACCTACATCGTAACCGGAAGCATTCAGCGCTGTTTGCAGTCTCAAAATGTCATCCCTGGTATAAGCCGGTAATTCCGGTAACGCTTTATCAATACCGGCTTCACCGGCAATCTGGTCAGCCAGCTTACCTACGGCGATGGCGTAGAATTCGGAATTGTTCCAGCGCATGATAATACGGAAGTTATGGTAGGCAATGAACGCCGGACCGTTATGACCGGCTGGTACTACGACATAGCCTTTTTCATCACTGTTACCCAGCGCACTGCCGTCTGCTTTTTTAATCCCGCTTTCGTTCCACTCAGTAATACTGCGCCGGTTTTTATATCCCGTTTCGCGATAATCGAAATTATCCGGTAACTGAATTTCCCTTCCCCAACGGAATCCGGGTTGCCAGCCTAATTGAGACAAAAAGTTAGCCGCTGAAGCGAGGGCATCTTCTTCACTGTCCCACAGATTGATCTGGCCATCGCCGTCGCCGTCAATCGCATAGTTCATATACGCTGAGGGCATAAATTGCGTATGGCCCATGGCGCCTGCCCAGGAACCTACCATTTTGGTCTGATCTAAAGATTCTCTTTCAAGAAGCTTAACCGCAGTGACTAATTCTTTGGAAAAATAGCTGCTACGTCTTTCATCACAGGCAAGAGTCGCCAGTGAATTCAGTACATTCATCTTACCTTTGTAACCACCAAAATTGGTTTCCAGCCCCCAAAATGCCACCAGATAATGGGCAGGCACACCGTATTTATGGCTTAAGCTATTTAACAGTTCTTTATGTTTAGCGTACATTTCCCGGCCTTTGCCGATGCGCCATGCCGTAACGCGTTTGCTGTAGTAGCCCGGAAAGGTTTGTACAAATTCAGGCTGGCTGCGGTCCAGCGAGATCACGCGGGGCTGATACTGAATGTTGGCGAACACGGCCTTTGCCGTTTCTTCTTTCACGCCTTGTTCTACGGCTTGCTGAGATAATTGTGTTTTACACTGTTCAAAATCTGTATTGGCATAAGCTGAAGAAGTCGCTGTCAGCAGTGACAGTATTGAAAAACCAAGCTTACGCGGCATCCATTTAGACATTGCATATTACCTTTGTTGATGAGGCGTTCATGCTACCTTATCTGAGCCCCCGGGAGCGAGGGAAACATGGTGAAAATACGGCGCGCTCCGCCGGTGAGATCAGGAGCGCTGCAGGAAAGAGTTATTTGTCCGGGAGGGCTTATGCGTACTTGTGGATGAAATCAGTGATAACCGGACGTACCGATTTGCGGAACTTAGAACCACTGAATATACCGTAATGACCAGCTCCCTGTTGCACGTGATGTTTACGCATATTTTTCGGAATATTTTTACAAATATCCTGTGCAGCTTCTGTTTGTCCTAAGCCGCAAATATCATCATCAGCACCCTCTACGGTAAGCAGAGCAGTATTGTCGATGGTTTCAAAATCTACAGGGTTACCCTGATAAGTAATCGCACCGCGGGCAATCTCGTTATTCTTGAATACCCGTTCAATGGTTTCAAGATAGAACTCGGCGGGCATATCCAGTACCGCCAGATATTCATCGTAAAAGGCGCGGAAACGATCAGCATCTTCTTCTTCCCCAAATACCAGATTTTGGAAGAAGCTCTGATACTTTTTCATGTGAGTTTGCTGGTTCATACTGATAAAACCGCCCAGCTGCATGAAACCGGGATACACCTGACGACCTTCGCCCGGATATCCATAAGGTACCGACATAATCGCCACATTACGGAACCAGTTCATCGGGTGTTCCTGCGCGAACTCATTCACCCGTGTAGGATTCTTAGAGCAGTCAATGGGGCCCGCCATGAGAGTGAGCGACTTGGGCACACAGGCATTTTTCTGTCCGGCCATCACTGCGGTAGCGATTAAAGCCTGCACAGTAGGCTGACATATCGCCATTAAGTGCGTGCCGGGCCCTAAGAACTCAAGAAACTCGATAAGGTAACCCACATAGCAATCAAAACTGAACGGACCGTCTTCCAGCGGTACTTCTCTGGCATCAGCCCAGTCAGTCACATAAATCTCGTGATCCGGAAGCAGCGCTTCCACCGTGCCTTTCAACAAGGTTGCAAAATGGCCGGATAAAGGCGCAACAAGCAAGACCTTATGATCATCTTTCACACCGATCCGGTTGAAATGAATGAGATCACAAAACGGCTTGCTCATTACGATTTCTTCTTTCACCTTATGGCGTTTATCGTCGATTTTGATTTCGTCGATATTAAACCCCAGCTTCTCGTAGCGTTGTGTCAGCCGCATGGCAGTTTCCAGCGAAGCGCGGGTTATGCGGCCGGGTAAGGTATGTGCGAAAAGATTGGAAGGATGGTTCGCAATATCATTAAGCAGACTGAAACCCTCGTGCATAATGTATGCGCCGCGCGTCAAATAATCGTAAGCCTGATAATTCATTACGTCTCTCCTCAAATACTGGCTGGGGCTAAGACCTTTTGGGGGATGAAAAGGTTCACTTGATGTGGGGTAACCTGAGCGGCCTCTGAAGGCCGCTCAGGAGGGACTTATGCTTTTGCTGCGCTTTGGAATTTCGCAGTCATTTCGTCGCTTAAACCTTTGAACATCTCGCCAGCTTTCTGCTGTGCATCAGAAATTACTGCATATGAGCTTTTCGCTGCATCAGTAACAGTTTCCTGAATAGTTTCAACATATGCCTTGTTCATTTCAGCCAGACCAGACAGATCTTTCTGCTGAGAAGCTTTTTCAAAATAAGACATATTTTCAGATAACAGAGATGAATACAGGGCGTTCTGTTTTTCTGCCAGATCCTGCATTGTACTCATGTTCAATGTCGCAAGGTCAGTCATCGGCTTCATTGCGCTTTTCATTTGCTCGTTCATTTGCTCAAACATTACTTGTCTCCAGTTTCCGGGGTAAGTTAGCTAGTTGATTTAGTCGTTGTCGCAGTCTTCTTAGCAGTCGTGCGACGGGTACGTGTTGCTGGTTTCTTTGCTGCTGCGGCAGGTTTTGCCTCAGCAGTCGCTTCCTTTGCTTCTTCAGCAACGGCTTTTGTCTCTTCAGCGGCCTTCTCAACAGTTTCCTTTGTTGCTTCAGCCACTTTTTCTGCTGCCTTTACCGGCGCTTTCGCGGCTTCAGGCGCAGCTTTTTTCGGTGCGGCAGCTTTCGTGGTTTTTTTCACGGCTGCTGTCGCTTTTTCAACTGTTTCTTTGGTTTCTTCTGTGGCGGTGGCCAGACTGGCCGCCATCACTTCGGTCATTTCTTCACGCATGGCGTTAAGGGTGGAGTAGGTGTCTTTCGACGCACTGGTCATGCGTTCACGCACTGACTCAGCCAGTTCAGAATTCGCTGTCATTACACCTTTAAACTCTGTTTGTTTCGTTACCGCTTCAATGTAACGAACACTGTCGCTCAGCAAACCCGTAAATAACGTGGTTTGGTGTTGAGACAGACTTTCCAGCGTTTTTGTATTCACAGCAAACAGCGTATGTACCGGTTTAGTGGTACTTTTCAGCTGTTCTGAAAACTTGCCAAACATACTCTTCTCCCGACCAGTTGATGAAGTCCTTCTGCTGCGTTGCAGCAAGATTTGATTAGATATTAACCAGGGCATTTGAAGAGATCAACAAAAATGTTGCGGTGCAGCAAGAATGTTTAGACGATTATTTAATAAGCAAATAGCTTTTTATGCTGCTCTGCAGCATTGAAGAGGAAATGTGGCAGGTGTGTCTGTTTCGGGGCAGGAGAATTGCTCCCCTGCCAGTATATGATACTTACTTCTGGTTCTTCTTCCAGGCATCCATATTTTGTTCGATGATTTTGTTAAACATACCGAAGGGCGTGTTATCCATCATATTTTTCATCATACCCTGTACCTGATCCTGTTGCTCTATGAAGGTAACAAGAGATTGTTCAAGGTACTGTCGCAGAAAGTCCTGCATGTCAGTGTCGTAATATCGGATTAGTTGTTTTAGTAACGAATTCGTTAACAAAGACTGGTTTTCGTTGGCTTCGGATTCACTGATGATTTGCAGCAATAATGACTTGGTAATGTCATCTTCACTTTTGGAGTCAATCACCTTAAATTCCTGACGTTCATTGATTAACGCCTTTATATAATCGAGGTTAACGTACTGACTCTGAGATGTGTCGTACAATCTGCGATTAGGATATTTTTTAATGATGATCATAATGTTACCTCCGGCGGTGCTGAAATGAGAGTAACGCACAAAATGCCGCTGCGGCAACCTAAAAGGTGTGAAAATAAGCGACACTCTGACTACCTTTTTCACTGATAAGAAAACCTGGATTTAGTTAACTTGCTGAAATTATTAATTAAATCGTGATTGGCATAGTTATCGCTGTATCACTGTTGAGAGCCTGAATAGCCGGATTATCTTTCTTTTAATCACATTCATTTGAAGATAACGCATTTCAGGCAATTCAAATGAAACCGGAGATTATTATGACTAAACTTGTCAAATCACTTGTGATGAGCCTCGCTGTTGCTTGCACGTTAAATTTCGCTGCACAGGCAGCTCAGGAAACCAAAGAGGCTGCCCCGTCAAGTGCGCCGATGACACAGTCGAAGGATTTCGATGATGCAACTCTTGAGAAATTTACTGTCGCGATGAATGCGGTCAGTGATGTTGCAGATAAATATCAGTCTGAACTGAAAGGTGACGAAACACCTGAGAAGATGCAGCAAATTCAGCAGGCTGCACAAACTGAAATGGTAACTGAAATTGAAAAAACCGGTCTTGAGGTGCAAACCTACACGACCATTGCACAACTGGTACAAACGGATGAAAAACTGAGATCCCGTGTACTGGATATCGCTAAAACACAAAACAGCGAATCGTAATACTGAATCCTCATGTAGACAGAAGCAAAGCGGGGCGTTGAACGCCCCCTTTTTTTGTCTGCCGGCTTATCCCAGCTGTTTTTTCACGTAACTGCCCGGGGCTGCTTCGATGGCCGGATATTTTTCACTTTCACCGGGCTGCGGGGCATTTACTTTTGTTTTCCGGTGACTCTGCAACCATGCATGCCAGTCTGGCCACCATGAGCCTTCCTGCTTCACAGCACCATCAAACCATTCGCTGGCACTTGCCGGCAGATTGTCGTTAATCCAGTGCGGATATTTCCCGGGATCTGGCGGATTTATTACCCCTGCAAGGTGTCCCGACCCGGCGAGTACAAAGCGTGTATCGCCTGATACCAGTTGTGTTCCTTTGTAGGCGCCCTGCCACAGCACAATGTGGTCTGCCAGAGTAGTCAGGAAATACACCGGCACATCGATATTTCCAAGGTCGATGGGAATGCCGTCAATTTCTACTGCCCCCGGCACTTTCAGTTTATCTTCCCAGTACATGGTGCGGATGTATTGCTTAAAACAGGCCGCGGTGATGTTGGTGGCGTCGCTGTTCCAGAATAAAATATCAAAGGCAGCAGGGTCTTTGCCCTTGAGGTAGTTATTAATAAAATACGACCAGAAAAGGTTGTTTTCCCGCAGCAAACTAAAGCTCAGGCCCAGAATGCGGCCGTCGTAAATACCTTTGATGTCCGCATTCTGTTCCATCACAGGTAATGCATCTTCGGTAAGGTAATTACCAATTTCGCCGGGTTCACTGAAGTCCAGCAAGGTGGTCAGTAAAGTGAGTGACTCAATGCGGGTGTCTTTTTTCGCACGCAGATAAGCCGTTGCTGTGCTCAGCAATGTGCCGCCCACACAAAAGCCCACCATATTCACTTTCTTCTTACCGGTGATATCACAAACCACATCAAGGGCTTCCACCGGACCTTTCTTCATGTAATCGAAGAAATCCTGATCTGCCAGTTTTGCATCCGGGTTGACCCAGGAAATCATAAACACAGAAAAACCGGCATCAAGCAGGCCTTTTACCACGGACTTACGTTCGTCGAGATCAAGAATGTAGTATTTGTTGATGAAAGGAGGCACAAACAGTATTGGCGTCGCGAAAGTTTTCTCATGCTTCGGCGTGTAATGAATTAACTGCATCAAATCGTTCTGATAAACGATCTTGCCTTCGGTGGTAGCCAGGTTGACACCTAACTCGAAGGCATCCATATCGGTCTGTGTGATTTTGAACGCTTCAAGAGGACTCTTTTCCAGATCCCGCATGAAATTCTCAATGCCTTTCACCATGTTCTGGCCTTTGGTTTTCAGAATTTCTTCGCACACTTCCGGGTTTGACAGTAAGTAATTGGTCGGTGATACCGAGTTGATATATTGACGGGTGTAGAATTTTACCTGTTCTTCCGACTTGGGATCTTTGAAATGCATGGATGAAATCATGCCCTGCAACATCTTGGAATTAATCAGGTAAGCCTGCTTCATGTAGCTGAATATGGGATTGTCCTGCCAGTCTGTATGAGAAAAACGACGGTCGCCTTTCTCTTCCTGCATAACAGGATGGGCATTCTCTCCCAACATGGCCTTAGTCGCCTGCTGCCACAATTCAGTTTGTTGACGCATGAAATCCATTTGCGTCTGGATAAGCTTTGCCGAATCTACCTCTACCGTGTCGTTTGACAGCAGCGAACCTAACTTCTCCGGGTCGAACATAGCGGATGTCTCCTCACTGCTATTTTTCTTCGTCAGAATGTTATGAACCATGGCGTTAAACTGCTGTGCGTATTGATTCAATGTGTCCAGAATATGATCTTTGTCCTGCTCGTGCACAAAAAACCTCCGTGCTTATTTTTTGCTGGTTCCTGTGGTTGCCATGCTTTCCAGCATCTTTTGATAGAATGAGAATGCTTGCTGACTGCCATCCAGGTAGGGCTTCAGCATGGACATCATGGCTTCCTGATTTCCGCTTTTGATTTGCTCGCTGAGTTGTGAGATGGTGGCCTCATGAAGTTTGCTCATATCCGGCCATCCCATGAGTTCTCTTGCTTCCTTGGGGGAAAGGTCGATATCGATGGAAATTTTCATGTTTCACTCCTTTCTGGCGCCTTCCGGGCCATCCGGATTGATTGTTCTGGCGTAATCATAAGATTACTGCAAGATGACAATGATTTGCACGGTTAGTTTCAGGCTGGAAATTCAGCCGCGAAAACCGCAAAATCCCCTTTGACGTTTTCTATATTGGCATGATAAGTGGCTAAAAAACAGACGAAAGTTAATAAACCAAAGAAAATTGGCAGCAAGCCCCGCCGTCGCTGGCCCGGGCTGTTGTTCAAGTTATGTATTGTCGGGTTCGTGGTGCTGGCAGGGTACATGGTGTATCTGGATGCCCAGATCAAGCACACCTTTACAGGCAATAAATGGGAAGTCCCGGCGCAAATATTTGCCCGGCCACTAATGTTATCTGAAGCGCTGGAAATCACGCCAAAAGAAGTGCTGGATGAACTGAAACTGCTTGGTTACCGGAAGGTCACGAATCCCGATAGTAGCGGAGAATATCGTTATACCGGCAATAAGCTTGTGGTTCAGCGACGGGCGTTCAGTTTTCCTGACGGCGATGAGCCTTTACGTCAGATCACCATTACCTGGCAGGGCAGCCGCATCAGCAGTATCCGGGATGACAGTGCCGGTATTTCACTGCCGAAAATTCGTCTGGAACCCTGGCTTGTCACGCGGATGGTAAGTGGCAGCCGCGAAGACCGTATGCTGGTGAAGCTGAATGAAATTCCGCCTTTATTACCGAAAGCCCTGATCCTTGTCGAGGATAAAGATTTCTACAAGCACCACGGGGTCGCACCACTTTCTATTCTCCGCGCGCTGGTTGCTAACATTCAGGCAGGGAGAACCGTACAGGGTGGCAGTACTTTAACGCAGCAGCTGGTGAAAAACCTGTACCTCACCAGAGAAAAAGCGCTGACGCGGAAAATAAAAGAAGCATTGATGGCACTCATCATCGATGCCCGTTACAGCAAAGATGAAATTTTGCAGGCCTATCTGAACGAAGTTTTTCTGGGTCAGAACGGAGACATGGCTGTGCACGGGTTTGGCCTTGCCAGTTATTTCTATTTCGACCGGCCGGCCAATGAACTCAGCGTACCTGAAATCGCCACGCTGGTGGCCATGATAAAAGGGCCATCCTATTACAATCCGAGACGCTACGAGGAACGGGTTATTGAGCGGCGTAATCTGGTGTTGCGCATTTTATTTGAAGCCAACGAACTTGACCGTAAGCAATACGAATTTGCTGTTAACTCTCCTGTAGGTCTGGCGTCCGGCGCGAGCTTAGCCAGCGGGAAACATCCCGCTTTTATGGATAAAGTGCGCCGTGAACTCAACACCATTCTGGCCGATCCTTCCCTGCGTGACTCCGGGGTGAAGGTATTTACCACGCTGGATATATATGCCCAGCGCAGGGCTGAAAAAGCGGTTGAAAACACACTGAAGGGCCTGCAGTCAGATCGCAAAGCTGAGTTACAGGCCGCGATGATTGTGACTGATATCGCCAGTGGAGAAATTCGTGCCATTGTGGGCAGTAAAGATACCAGCTTCAAAGGGTTTAACCGTGCGCTGGATGCCAAACGTCAGGTGGGATCACTCATTAAGCCGGCAGTGTATCTCACTGCTCTTGAAGACCCGGTAATGTTTAATCTGGCCACTCCTTTACAGGACGAACCCATTACCCTTGAAAATGGCAACGGACAAACCTGGTCACCCCTGAACGCGGATAAGAAATTCCGTGGACAAGTACCTCTGATTGAAGGTCTGACAGAATCGTTAAATGTGCCTACAGTGAATCTCGGTATGCAAGTGGGGCTCGACAATGTGGCAGAAACCATTCACCGGCTGGGAGTAGAGAGTGACTTCCGTGAGGTGCCGGCTATGACACTCGGCGCCATGTCGTTATCGCCGCTGGAAACTAACCAGATGTATCAGACCATTTCGAACAATGGCCGTTATATTCCGCTGCATACTGTGACATCGGTTGTTTCTTCGAATAACCGGCTGGTGTGGCAGAATGCCGATTACTATTCCCAGCGGGTAGATGAGGCCGCGACATACCTGCTGAACTACGCGTTGTATAAAGTGACCACGGAAGGTACAGCTAAACGTGTGGGCAGTAATTTCCCGAATATCAATATGGGCGGTAAAACCGGCACCACAGATGATTACCGCGACAGCTGGTTTACCGGCTTTGACCGGAATAATGTGGCAACTGTATGGGTAGGGAATGATGATAACCAGCCAGTGCTGTTAACCGGTGCCGGCGGGGCCTTACCTGTGTTTGTAAACTATCAGAAAAGTCAGTCGCCCAAGTCACTGTCACGACGTTTTCCGGAAGGGTTAGGTATTGCACATTTCGACAGTCAGACGGGTGCACTGACCATTGCCGGGTGTCCTGACTCAATGAGTGTGCCGGCTATTCTTGATGTACTGCCGCCGCCGGCGCAGGATTGCTACGGTAAGCCTGTAGCGCCTCCGGGCAAAGAAAAGAAAAGCTGGTGGGAACGTTTGTTTGGAAATTAGGACTTTTTCTTAGCGAAAAAGCCCTGTAGTCAGAACTGGCAGCGACATACGGCTCAGTAAAAATCTGTCCCGCTACCAGTTCTGACTCAGGGAAGGCCCTACGGGAGCTCGTTGGGATTAGTGAAAGCGGTCTGCAATGTGTTGCACACCGCTGAATAACACTGCGCTGGCGAGATACGAGACAACCGGTCCCAGCGCAAGCAACAACAACGCACCTGATGTCATCATCATTACTCTCCTTTGATGTCTTCAGAAGACATCGCATCTTCCTGTTTGAGATCACGGATCTTGATGTCAGCAACCAGTGTTTCTTCAGCTTCTTCAGGTTCGGCCTGATACGTGGTGTTGGCCACTAGCTGAGTCACTTCAGACAGGATTTCTGTGCGCACGTTATCGATTTGTTGCTCAACCATCTCAGATAAATAGCCCTGAAGCTGGCTTTGCAATGATGTTTCAGCCATTGCCGGTACAGACAGAACAGAAGTAGCAACAAGTGCAAGTGCAGTGAATTGACGACGTAAAGTAAACATAATTTCTCCAAAGTTAAGGTTAATAAACTGCACTCTTACTGACTTCCCGGCAGTTAATTGTTAAGTCGCATTAACTTTAGCGATAGTTGTGCCAACACGAATAAAAATTTTAAAGTGTTGATTTTAAATGTTTTATTTTGTCGGTGTGGAAAAGCTTAGATAAGTGTAAATAGTATAAACACTAAGAATTAGTAATTTTGAAAACTCTATTTGGCGAATTTGACCAGGTATGATGTAAGGGGCTGACAGGTGAGTCAGCCCGCGATGATTTTGGTTGTGGCCGGGGCGTAGTTTGCCGCCCCGACAACATCAGAGAAGCTTAATGCGCGTCTTTCTTTTTAGAAAACAGTGAAACAATCCCCACAATTATCGAACCGGCAATCAAACCAGCCACACCATCAGTGATAAGTGAAATGACAAAGCTGAGTTGCTCCACACTGTGATTAATGGATTCAGCGAGGTGGTGCATGAACGGAATATTGTGAGTAAGGATGCCACCGCCAACGAGGAACATGGCAATGGTGCCGACAAAAGCGAGGGTTTTCATCAACAGAGGCGCAGCAACGAGCAGGGCGCGGCCAGTGACACGCTGAAAACCGTTGTAGCCGCCGGTGAGTGACTTTCTGAGGATATACAGACCGACGTCGTCCATTTTCACAATGCCGGCAACCAGACCATACACACCGGCAGTGATCCCAACACTCAAGGCGCACAACACACCTACCTGAGTGACAAAATCAGCCTGCTGTACGCTACCCAGTGCAATGACGATAATCTCTGCGGACAAAATAAAATCAGTCCGGATGGCGCCTTTAATCTTGTCTTTCTCAAGCGCCACAAGATCAATATTTTCCTGCGAGAGTTTTTCAATTCTGGCTTCACGCTCCGCTTCATCTTCTTTATGGAAAAGCCGGTGCAATACTTTTTCAGCCCCTTCGAAACACAGGTACAGACCACCAATGACCAGCATGACGGTGATCAGAACCGGAATAAAAGCAGAAATAAGCAGCGCTGCAGGTACCAGGAACACTTTGTTGAGCAGCGAGCCTTTTGCCACAGCCCAGACCACAGGCAGTTCTCTTTCGGCACGCACTCCCTGAACCTGGTTGGCATTTAATGCAAGATCATCACCCAGAACCCCGGCAGTTTTCTGCGCAGCCACTTTAGACATGGCGGAAATGTCATCCAGCAAAGTAGCGATATCATCAATCAGGGCGAGTAAGTTAGCGGCTGCCATAGGTTTTCCTCAATAAGAATCGGGGCATAGATTATCTGTAGAAGCCCTTATACGCAATACAGACTAATTTTGATTCTCTTCTTCTTTGACCCCTTTATTTATCCGCGCATCAATAAATTTCTCAAACCCTTTGCCCCTGTCTGAACAGGTCGCCCGTCCACCGGTAAAACGTGAAATAAATGCCAGGGTTTGGGTGGTTTTACTACTGCAATCCACTTCAACGGCAGGGGGCGGGGCAAGAGGATCTTCTTTTTCTGCGCCTTTGCGGGGATCGCTGATATCCGGTGACGTTTTTGCCCGCCTGAGTTCTTTGGCTACCTGCTCAGCATCCTGCTGTGTACTGGCAGCCTGTTGCCGGCTGAAAAAAGCATCCAGAGCACGGCGCGATGTTAATGATGGTCTGGTTGAAACCGTGCCTGAATCTGTTGGCGCAGCCGGCTGCGCGATAACAGAAGAGACAGGCGGTTGAACCGGCTCTGACGTTTCAGGTTGCACGGGTTGTTGCTGCGGCGGCTCTTTTACTGCCGGCGGTGTTGCAATGTCAGGCGGAGCCGCCTTTTCCGGAGCTGGTTTGGACTCCGGTGCGGCCAGTTCAGGTTCAGGCTTGTCGGGAGCCGGTGCTTCCGGAATGGTTTCCGGTAGTGTGTCCGGTTCCCGGACAGCCTGAGGTTGTGGCGGACGTATTAACGTCGCCGTGATGGGCTTACTGACCACGGGCTCCGGAATATTGCGCTTACTTTCCATCAGCGCCAGCGCGGCAAGCAATATAAGATGAATAATAACAGACACGACAAAGACCCCGCTTTTTTTTCCTGGGCGGGGTGGATCAAATGTTGGCCTTTGAGGGGCAAAGAAAGCGGTGTCCGTGGTTTCCATACGCGACAGAAGACCGCTGAAATAAGATGAAGTTCCCAGTCTTTACACAAGCACGATTTTGGTTGCCCAATTGTGGTGCGTTATTTCACCTTCGCACGATCATGGTGCGTAATTTTTAAGCTCTTCATTCGTTTTAATGCATAAATATCTGTTTTTTATAGATTAAAATTTGTGGCATAGGACTTGGTTTACTTCAGCAACCCCCGCTAAAAGCGAAAACAAACAACCATTATTTGGGAGCAACACATGAAACTAGTCACAGCTATCATCAAGCCATTCAAGCTGGATGATGTTCGTGAAGCCATTTCAGAGATCGGTATCGACGGTCTTACCGTTACCGAAGTGAAAGGGTTTGGACGTCAAAAAGGACACACTGAATTATATCGCGGCGCCGAATATCAGGTGGATTTCTTACCAAAAGTAAAACTGGAAGTTGCTGTTCAGGCAGACCAGGTTGATCGTCTGGTAGAAGCCATCGTTGGCGCAGCAAAAACTGGCAAGATCGGTGACGGTAAAGTATTCGTCTACGACCTTGAACATGCTGTTCGTATTCGTACCGGCGAAGCTGACGCAGACGCGCTGTAAAACAACACAATAAGAAATTGCGGAGAAAACAATGGAAATCACATTTGAACTCGGGTATGCATTAGATACCTTCTATTTCCTTATTTGCGGTGCGTTAGTCATGTGGATGGCTGCCGGCTTTGCCATGCTTGAGGCGGGTCTGGTTCGTGCTAAAAACACCACTGAAATTCTGACCAAGAACGTGGCGCTGTATGCCATTGCCTGTACCATGTATATGATCTGCGGTTACAGCATCATGTACGGCGGTGGTGACTTCACATTATTCCTTTCCGGTATTGTTGGTGACGGTGCAACAGGTGTTGCAGAAGAACCTGCTACCTACGCCCCTTCAGCTGACTTCTTCTTCCAGGTCGTATTCGTTGCCACTGCAATGTCTATCGTATCCGGTGCGGTTGCTGAGCGTATGAAACTGTGGGCCTTCCTGGCATTCGCAGTTGTGATGACTGGTTTCATCTATCCAATGGAAGGTGCATGGACATGGGGCGGTGAGTCTGTATTCGGTATGTACGTACTGGGCGACAACGGTTTCTCTGACTTTGCAGGTTCCGGTATTGTTCACATGGCAGGTGCTGCTGCTGCGTTAGCCGGTGTACTGGTACTTGGTGCCCGTAAAGGTAAATACACTGCAGATGGCAAAGTAAATGCTATCCCGGGTGCTAACCTGCCTCTGGCGACTTTAGGTACATTCATTCTGTGGATGGGTTGGTTCGGCTTCAACGGTGGTTCTGTTCTGGCAACAGCGACTGTAGAAAGTGCTAACTCTGTTGCGGTTGTATTCATGAACACCAATGCTGCCGCCGCCGGTGGTGCAATTGCTGCGCTGCTGCTGGCCCGCGTAATGTTCGGTAAAGCTGACCTGACTATGGTTCTTAACGGTGCACTGGCTGGTCTGGTAGCTATTACTGCTGAACCTTCAACGCCAACGCCTCTGATGGCAACACTGTTCGGTGCCTTAGGTGGCCTGCTGGTTGTTCTGAGCATCGTGTTCCTGGACAAACTTAAGATCGATGATCCTGTAGGTGCTATCTCTGTTCACGGTGTAGTCGGTCTGTTAGGTCTGTTACTGGTGCCGGTAACTAACGAAGGTTCTACTTTCGGTGGTCAGCTGTTAGGTGCTGCTACAATCTTTGTATGGGTATTCGTAACCAGTCTGATTGTTTGGGTAATCCTGAAAGCTGTAATGGGCATCCGGGTTTCTGAAGAAGAAGAATTTGAAGGTGTTGACGTTGCTGAATGTGGTCTGGAAGCATATCCTGACTTTACTTCAGGTCGTTAATCTTCAACACGGAGACTTGATTGGGCAACCTATAACAAAAGCATAATGCTCAACTCACCAAAATTTGAACCCCGCATCTGCGGGGTTTTTTCTGTTTAATAGAAATAAATAATTAACATCTTTTAAAAAATAGATTGGTCGTTTTCCGGCTCTCTGTTGTACGCATAGTTACACCAACTATCGTGCTTTTCCCAGGAGACCGTTATGAGTAAAAAACCAACTCTCACCACCAGCGCGGGCGCGCCCGTCGAATCTAACGAAACCAGCAGAACAGCGGGCGCAAGAGGTCCGGTTCTGCTGACAGATTATCAGCTTGTTGAAAAGCTGGCACACCAGAACAGGGAGCGTATTCCTGAGCGAACGGTGCATGCCAAAGGCTGGGGCTTGCAGGGTACATTTACAGTGACCCACGACATTACCCGGTATACCTGTGCCGACCTGTTCTCTGAGATTGGCAAAAAGACCGACGTACTGAGTCGCTGGTCTACCGTTGCAGGGGAATCAGGTGCTGCTGACACCGAGCGTGATGTGCGCGGTTTCAGTCTTAAGTTTTACACCGAAGAAGGTAACTGGGATATGGTGGGTAACAATACCCCAATCTTCTTTATCCGCGACGCGTTTAAGTTTCCGGATTTTATCCGTACTCAAAAGCGCCATCCGAAAACAAATCTTCGCAGCCCGGAAGCGATGTTTGATTTTTGGGCCGGACAACCTGAGTCTGTGCATCAGGTCACCATTCTGATGTCTGACCGTGGTATTCCTAAGAACCCTATGTACATGAACGGCTACGGCTCACACACTTTCAGTATGTGGAATGCCAAAGGCGAGCGTTTCTGGGTGAAATTCCACTTTAAAACACAGCAGGGGCATGAACATTACACCAATGATGAGGCTGAAGAGATCATAGGTAAAACCCGCGAGTCTTATCAGGAAGACTTAATCAATGCCATCGAAGACGGCAAATATCCTAAATGGACTCTGTACATTCAGGTGATGCCTGAAGAAGAGGCAGGGAAGCAGGCTTATAATCCTTTCGACCTCACCAAAGTGTGGCCTCATGGTGATTTCCCTCTGATTGAAGTGGGCGAACTGGAAATGCACACCGTGCCTGAAAACTACTTCCAGATGATTGAGAATGCAGCCTACAGCCCGTCAAACGTGGTGCCCGGTATCGGCTTCAGTCCTGATAAGATGCTGCAGGCCCGGGTGTTCTCCTATGCAGATGCTCACCGTTATCGTTTGGGAACTCACTATGAAGCCTTACCGGCTAATGCGCCGAAGAAAGCGGAGTTGAACCATTATCATAAAGACGGTGCGATGCGGTTCTTTACCAATGATTTTGGTAATCCTGACGCCTATTACGAGCCAAACCAGCACAACGGTCCGGTGGCTCAAATTAAGAACCCGGAACCACCGCTGCGCATCGACGGCGATGCTGACCGCTACTATCAGGAAGAATCGGACATTGATTACGTGCAGCCACGAGCCCTTTACAACATGTTCTCTGATGAGCAGAAAGAAAGGTTGTACAAGAACTATGCTGCCGCGATGGGGCCATGTTCTGACGGCGTAAAAGAGCGCTGGTACGCTGTTCTTGAAAAAGTACATCCTGACTACGCTGCTGGTGTCCGAAAAGCGGTGGAAGCGTTGGACACAGACGTTAACGCGGTGCCAATTACCGAAGATACACCTCTGGAAGATAAGTAACAATTGCCCGGTTACGGGCAATTAAACTGAAAAACAAAACACCCGGCAGATGCCGGGTGCTTTCGTTGTGAAGAACCAATCGCGGGGGATAGGACCCCGCGTAATTTCTTACTTCAGGCCGTTTGCTTCAATGAACCTGTACGGGTTAACGTACCAGCCGGAGCTGATGTGCCTTCTGACGCCACACTATCCGGTTCTTTTACCAGATAAGTCGCCAGCTCTTCGTCTGTGACCAGACGTACCACACGCATACCGGACTCTTCGTAATCAGCGTTAATAAGCCCGAGTTCAGCGAAGCGGGCGAACAAATCACAGGACGGATATGCGCCCCATTTCTGTTTGAACACTTCAGCGTTCGATACGATATCGCATAAGTGATTTACCGGCGGGTTGTAGTGAGCGTGGAATTGCTTGAATACATGACGGCCGGTGTTAACCAGATAAAGGCCTGCCTGACTGCAACGTGCAGCAAAATCCAAATCGCCGATACCAAAGCCGTGATAATCGAGATCGAACCCGCCTACACGCTCATAATCCTTCCGGGTGATACCGAAGATATTAGTATCGAACTGCACAAACGGGACTTTTTCTGCGGCAGTGGCCTGAGGAAGGGCAAGCTGTTGCACATAGCTTTCGCTGATATCTTCCGCTTTTTTATCCAACTGGCATACATTGGCGGTGACAACCTTACCGATGGCGAGTGAACGGACCAGATTTTCCAGTAAAGATTCAGGGCAGATGCAGTCCACATCAAGGTAAATAAATTTGTCGGTTTTGCAGGTATCGAAACCACGGTTACGGGCTTTTGGGATCGGAAGTTCATCACTTGCTGCAAAACGGTGCACGATAGGGAAGTTTTCGCTACTTAATAGTGATTCGTCACTTGGCGGAGCCATCCACACAATCACCATTTCTTTAGGTAAAAGTGTAGAGCGTTCTATGCTGCTAATCAGGTTAGACAACTGCTGGGTACGTCGCTTAACAATAGTAACAATACTAAAATCAGTGCTCATGGCGTCGTCTCTCTGTCGGTTCATGTCCCTGCGGGACGGGTTAATTTCCAACCACAGATACGGCTCGTGGTGAGTCTGTTAGAAAAACAGTGAATAAATCCGCAAGATTACTGCAAACTTAATTCCACCTTTAAACTAAAGTATAGTGAACGGGCTAACTTCGCGTTAATTCGTCATTTTTTGTTTTCTGGCCGGCCCGGATGAATTGCAGGGCGGAGTGTGATAAATATGAATTTACACAAAGCCGGTAATTTTTACAGTGGATAGACAGAGCGGGGAAATGCATTTGCGACTGATAAAAAAGAGTCTGAAGCCGGTTATCATCGGTATAGTATTACTGGGCGTGTCTGCTGTTGCCGGGGCATACGACCGGATCACCGGTGAAATGTTTGCCAGCCGTTCCGAGGTCATTGCACAGCACGGGATGGTAGCCACCAGTCAGCCTCTGGCGACCCAGGTGGGGCTGGATATTCTTAAGCAGGGTGGCAATGCCATCGACGCAGCGATTGCAGCAAATGCTATGCTCGGTCTGGTTGAGCCCACCGGAAGCGGTATTGGCGGTGATCTGTTTGCTATCGTGTGGAGTGCAGAAGAGAAGAAACTCTATGGTCTGAATGCGTCCGGCCGCTCACCCCGTACCCTGACCAAAGCCGTGTTTGCAGAAAAAGGGCTCAATAAAGTGCCCTCATTTGGGCCGTTGCCGGTATCGGTTCCCGGTGCTGTGGATGGCTGGTTTGAGCTGCACAGCAAGTTCGGCTCTCTGCCTGTGACTGCCATTTTAACCCCGTCTATTGAATATGCCCGTAATGGTTTTCCGGTTTCTGAACTCATTGCGTATTACCTGCAAATGAATGCCGACCGGATTGGTCAATATGACGGATTTGCTGAAACCTTTATGCCAGGCGGTAAAGTACCGAAAAAAGGGGATGTGTTTAAAAATCCCGGACTGGCTGCCACCTACGAAAAAATCGCCACCGGCGGCAGAGATGCCTTTTATAAAGGCGATATTGCGCGGACAATCGCTGCCTACATGAAAGAGCAGGGCGGTTACCTTACCTTAGATGATCTGGCCAGCCATACGTCAGAGTGGGTCGAACCGGTATCCGCGAATTACCGGGGTTACGATGTATGGGAATTACCCCCTAACGGACAGGGCATTGCTGCTCTGCAAATCCTGAATATTCTTGAGCGTTACGATATTGAAGGGATGGGATTCGGCTCAGCAGACTACATTCACACTTTTGTTGAAGCGAAAAAGCTGGCATTTGAAGACCGCGCAAAATTCTATGCAGATATGGCATTTACTTCAGTGCCCGTAGACTGGCTGGTGTCTAAAGACTACGCCGCAGAGCGGCAGCAACTTATCAATCCGGAAAAAGCGGCCAAACGCTATGATGCCGGTGTGTACGAAGGTGATACCGTGTATCTGACTGTCGCCGATAAAGACGGCAACATGGTGTCTCTGATCCAGAGTAACTACCGTGGTATGGGCTCAGGCATGACGCCGCCGGAACTCGGCTTTGTGCTGCAGAACCGTGGGGAGCTGTTCACCATGCAGGAAGGACACGCGAATGAGTATGCACCGGGCAAGCGTCCTTTCCACACGATTATTCCTGCCTTCGTTACCCGCAATGGTAAGCCGTGGTTAAGCTTTGGTGTAATGGGCGGTGCCACGCAGCCACAAATGCATGCACAAATCATTGTCGACCTGATTGATTTTGGCATGAACTTACAGGAAGCCGGTGACGCGCCCCGTATATTACATTCCGGTTCCAGCAGCCCTACCGGACATCTCATGCTGGATGGCGGTCAGGTACATCTTGAATCAGGCTTCAGTGAAACGGTTAAACGTGAACTGATGGAGAGAGGTCACACTCTGCAACCAGCCGTCGGGATCTACGGCGGTTATCAGGCAATTATGCTGGATAGTCAGCGGGGTGTGTATTTCGGTGCCTCTGAAAGCCGAAAAGATGGACAAGCCGCGGGGTATTGAGCCACACTATTAGTTACTGGCCCGGGAAAATGCCCATAAATCAATAATCAGCGGGCAAACGGAAGGATGTCATGAGTCAACCTCAAAAAGGGGTGTGCGCCGAACCGAATCTGCATGCGCAATATTTATTGCTGAATGTCGTGGATGACGATGCAGAAACGGTGAGGGGAAAGCTTGCCCGCGTGTTGGATATATTCGATTTTTACGAAAACGAGCACTATGAAGCCATGCTCACCGGCATGATTGCCATCGGTGCCGGTTTCTGGTCTGAATTGTATCCGGGCTTTATTCCTACTGAACTGGCTCCGTTTCCGGATATGCAGTGTGAAGATCGCACTGCCCCTTCCACGCCCTGCGACCTGTTTATTCAAATACGTGCTGACCGTGCTGATATCTGTCATGCGGTAGGTATGGAAGTGATGGAATTGCTCAGACTGCATGTTGAGCTGGTGGAACAGGTAAGAGGCTTCCGTTATCTCGATGGCCGTGATCTGAATGGTTTTATCTATGCGCCGGATAATCCGCGGGGAATGCAGCGACGCAAAACCGGTATTATCGATAACGACGAACTGGCTTTTAACGGCGGCAGTTACGTGCATGTGCAACGTTACCGTCACGATTTGCGACGCTGGGAAAGTCTTACTGCCCGTCAGCAGGAACAAATTATCGGTCTGACCCGGGAACACAACCTGGTGAGTCAGGAGCAAAACCCCATGTCTCATTGTATCCGCGCGTCGGCGAAAGGGCCTGATGATGATTTACCGGGGTTAATCAAACAGGGAATGCCTTACGGAGATCTGACAACTCAGGGACTTTTCTTTGTAAGCTGTTCAGCCAGTGCACGGCCTTTCAAGTCTATGTTGCACAGCCAGGTTTTCGGAACCGGAGACGGTGATTATGACCGCTGGCTGGATTACACCAGTGCGGAAACCGGGGCATCTTTCTTTGCGCCGCCGGTTAACTTTATCCGCGAGCACGCAAAAAAATAACAGCTAGTGGTGCAGCTTCAACGCACCGTCCCAGTCTTCACTGAGCGTTAGATTGCGGTATTGCAGGCACACATCAATGTGATGCTGAGGCAGTTGGTCCTGTGGATTGATATCTCTGGCTTTCATGAAGTGAGCAATGGCGTCGTCCCACTCCCTGCGCATACGACAGGCCAGTCCGGCGGTGATTTGTGTTTGTACAGAGAGCCTGGCTTTCTGTTCTTCCTCACTCAGATGGTCGAGCACTTCATACACTTCAATGGCACTTTGCCGGCCTTTCACTTTAACCCAGTCAAGTAAACGGGTTTTAACCGGATAGCCCGCGCCTACCGTTTCCAGGGTTTGTGCGCTGACAATAATGTCTGCATTGTATTTTTTGGTCAGAGACTCAAGTCTGTAAGCAATATTCACACTGTCGCCGAGTACCGTGGTGTCCATACGGTCATCTGAACCGATAGTACCAATGATCACCGGCCCGAAATGAATACCGATCCCGATATTAATGGGCAGATATTCACAGTTATCCCTGTGAGAGTTGTACATCACCAGTGCTTTACGTAAATCGATAGCAGCCTGAAGGGCGTCGCGGGCTTTATCTTTGGCGGTGCCGCCCGGGTGGTCGAACAGCGCCATAATGGCGTCGCCAATAAACTTGTCGATAAATCCACGATTCTGGTGAATAGGATCATTCATGCGCAGGAAATAGGAATTCAGGAAGCCCATGAGTTCCTGCGGGCTGAGATGCTCTGACAAGCCGGTGAAGCCGCGGATATCACAAAACAGGATAGCCACTTCATCCTCGTCTGCATGTCCCAGTTCCAGTGTGGCTCCGCTGCCATGTTTGGCAAAGTGTTCAACGAACTGACGGGGGACGAATTTCTGGAAGGTTTTACTCAGTTGCATCGCTTCATTGGCTTTTTCGATGTAACTGGCTTCGCGGCCGTCAGGGGTATCAGAAACCGGCGTTTTCTTCGGGTGTGTTCTGTCGAGTTCAGCCTTCAGTTCGCGGATTTGTGCAGACTGTCTGAACAGGAAATATGCAGCAACACCGCCCACAGCGATAAGACCATAAATGAGTAGCCAGCTTAACGTCATGGTGTCACCACATATCCAACACTACAGAGAGCCTAACACTTTATCAGCAATGCTGAGTGTTTTATCAACTACGTCTGCAGTATGCATTTTTGACACAAACCCTGCTTCATAAGATGCCGGTGCCAGGTAAACACCGTTGTCCAGCATGCCGTGATAGAACACCCGGAATTGTTCCTGGTTGCAGTTGATGGCCTGCTGGTAGTTCGTCACGCGGTCAATACCGGTGAAGAACAAGCCGAACATGCTGCCGGCAACGTTGGTGGTCATAGGGATGCCGTGTTTATCCGCCAGAGCCTGAAAACCGTCTGCCAGTGCCTGAGTTTGTGCGAAAATCCCTTCATACATGGCGTCATCATCAAGTTGAGCCAGTGCAGCAAGGCCAGCTGCCATGGCTACCGGATTACCTGATAAAGTCCCTGCCTGGTAAACCGGGCCGGTAGGGGCGATATGTTCAATTATGTCCCGGCGGCCACCGAATGCGCCCACCGGCATACCGCCACCAATCACTTTACCCAGACATGTAAGGTCCGGCTTGATGTTGTATCTTGCCTGTGCACCGCCTTTGGCGACACGGAAGCCAGTCATCACTTCATCGAAAATCAGTACACTGCCGTGGTCATCACAGATCTTACGTAAGCCTTCAAGGAATCCTTCTACAGGCGGAATACAGTTCATGTTGCCGGCAACCGGTTCAACGATGATGCAGGCGATGTCATCGCCGTGTTCACGGAAGACTTCTTCAACGCTTTCAAGGTTGTTGTATTCCACCGTCAGCGTATGCTGCGCCACATCCGCAGGCACACCCGGTGAACTCGGTACACCCAGTGTCAGTGCGCCGGAACCGGCTTTAACCAGCAGTGAATCAGCATGACCGTGGTAACAGCCTTCAAATTTAACCAGCTTGTTGCGGCCGGTATAGCCACGGGCCAGCCGGATTGCCGACATGGTTGCTTCGGTCCCTGAATTCACCATGCGTACCATTTCCATTGACGGCACCATGCTGCTGACCATTTCGGCCATGATAATTTCAGATTCTGTAGGGGCACCAAAACTTAATCCGTTTTGCGCAGCGCTGATAACGGCTTCACGGATTTTATCGTTGTTATGACCCAGTACCATGGGGCCCCAGGACTGCACGTAATCAATGTACTGATTGTCGTCAGCATCCCAGATGTAAGCGCCGTCAGCTTTAGTGATGAAACGGGGTGTGCCGCCTACCGCTTTAAAGGCACGGACCGGGGAGTTTACGCCACCGGGAATCGTTTTTTGCGCGCGGGCAAAGAGGACTTCAGATTTTGACATAATGCTTATTGGCTCTTGTTAGTGTACCAAACCACGTCGCGTTCATATTTCGCGACCAGATCTTCAACGCCCAGTGTCAGCGCGAAGAGTGCCATTCTCACCAGCACGCCGTTATCGGTCTGCCGGAAGATGGCCAGGTTCGGGTTGGTATTCAAATCGTTATCCAGCTCATTAGCTTCCATACGGGAATCCCGCGGAAGTGGATGCATGATCACCGTTTTTGACTGGAAGTGCTTAGTGTAAATAGACTGGTTGAGGCGGAAGCGGCCACGGTATTTATTGGCTTCTTCCTGAGAAGGGAAGCGTTCTTCCTGAATGCGTGTCTGATAACAGATGTCCGCATCTACCGTGCCGTCGATATGCTCAGAGATAGTCAGTTTGTGACCGGCATCTTCAATGGCAGAGACAATGTAGTCCGGCATGGCCAGCTCTGCAGGTGCGATAAGTGTAAAGTGGATATCCTTATACAAACACAGAAGTTTCGACAAGGAGTGTACGGTACGGCCATAACGGAGATCACCAATCATAGCGATGTGGAGTCCGTCAATGCCTTTACCGTTGTATTCCAGCTCACGCTTAATGGTGAATAAGTCCAGTAATGCCTGAGTCGGGTGTTCGTTTGCGCCGTCACCGCCGTTGATAACCGGTACACGGCTGCCATCAGCAAATTCGCTTACTGAACCCGCCTGCGGATGACGCATGGCAATAATATCGGAATAGCCACTTAATACACGGGCCGTGTCGTAAAGCGATTCACCTTTCGCCAGCGCAGAGTTACTCATGCCGGTGGTTTCCCGCACTTCCCCGCCAAGCAGGTTAAAGGCAGTACCGAAACTTACCCGTGTACGTGTGCTGGGTTCGAAAAATAAGTTACCCAGGATGGCGCCGTCCAGCACCGTGGTGCGCTTCTGACGCTTTGCATAAGGCTCCATGGAATGGGCCACAGAAAAGACTTTCTCGATGGCATCACGATCGAATTGATTGACCGAAAGGATATGGTTGCCGGTAAACTGTGACATAGTGCTCTCAACAAACAAAATAAACCTGAACAGTTTATCAAAAAGCCGGCGATGTGTAGAGATAAGAACCTTAAATAGGTTTATGAGTTTTTCTGCGCAGGCCGGGGTAAAATCAAACTTTCTTCAGATAATCACCGGATGAATGTGACAAAGCGACCGCAGGTAAACAAACCATCCCGTTCATGGTGGCGGACTGACTGTCCGCAATGCCGGCGTCTTCGTATGATATTCATCTGGGCGGTTATCGTATTTGTGGTGTATTTTTATGTCTGGAGCTGATTCTGACCCTATTTATGTCAGGGCAACGTCAAAGGGTAACGGCATCACTGCACTGGTGCTGGGTGTGGTAGGACTGATAATGTCGGCAGTATGGATGAAATTTCTGCCGGACTGGCTGTTTCTGGCTGCTATTTTCCTGACCAGTGCGTCGATTGTTTCGCTGCTCATCGGCTGGTTCAAAGTAAGAGAGCCTCAGTTCAGTATCGAAATTTCTCCGCAGGAAATCCGTTATCATCACCGTTTGGGCAACTGGCTGTTACAGTGGGATAACGTGCAGCGTATAGACTGCCCGCGGGTGCAGCAGGGTTTAGAGCAGGTGGAGCTTGAAGCGGTAGGTTTCCGGATTAAAGACTACGGTGCGTTCTTAAATCACGTTTCCCCGCGGCTGGCCACCCATTTACTGATGGAGCAGCGTCCGTTGCTGCTTCACAGAGATGAACAAAACTGTAAAACCGGTGCCTGTTTTGAGCAGGAAATGTTTGATGATAAACATTACACCACGGCAGACAATCGAACCTTTACCGGCGTTAAAGCCATGCTGGCGAACAGAATGTCTCAGCTTCGTCAGTCGCTGGGGTATGACGTGTTTATTGCCGCCTCTGATATTGACCGTGAGCCTGCTGACTTTGCCCGCTTTATGCGCCAGTGCCAGCAAGCCCGTCAGGACAGACTGATGGATACTCAGGGGAAGGTGTAATTCATTTCTTCCAGGAAGCGTCTGGCTTCTGTCATTAATATTTCGCACTCATTCAGCAGAGCAGGCAGATGCTCTGCAATCAGGAAGTTTTGCTCAAGCTTCAGCGCGATTTCCAGTTCTGAAGCCAGTTCCTGTAACTTCGGTACACCGGTGTAACAGCAGGCTCCGTGGAGTTTGTGCACTTCCGCCTTCAGGCCGTCGAAGTCTTTTTCTTTCCACATCGATTTTAATGTGGAAATGGTGGGCGGCAGCAACACCACAAAATCCCCCAGTAACGAGCGTGCTGCTTCCGGGTTCTGGTGGGTGCGTTTAACCGCCAGTTGCCAGTCCAGAGTAGGTAAAGCCATGGCTGTCGGGGTGGCGTTCTGACACCAGCGCTTAATCAAATCGAGAAGCGCGCCCATTTCGATAGGCTTGGGTAGATAATCGTCCATACCTGATGCCAGCAACCTTTCCTGTTCCTCTTTGAAAGCATGGGCGGTGACTGCAATGATGGGGGTACCCATATTCAGAGCCGTTTTGCGGATCAGTCTTGATGCCTGCAAACCGTCCATACCCGGCATCTGAACATCCATCAGGATGAGATCGTATTCCGTGCTCTGACAACGGTTAACGGCATCCTGCCCGCTCATGGACGTGGTCAGACTGACCGGCGAGTGATCCAGCCAGGTATGCAACAGCTTAAGGTTCATTTCCATGTCATCAACAGCCAGAATACGTGCCTTAGGCAGGTTATTCATCTTATCCTGCATCGGATTGCGGCGACGGGCTGTTTTCTGATGCAGCAGGCTTTCCAGTTTGGTGAGTGTGACAGGCATTCTTACCTGTTCATGGAAGTGCTGGGTCAGGCTGGGATACTGGTTGAACGGTTCCGGGCCGGAATACCACAGGATGCGCTTCTTCGCCGGAAACTCCACCAGTTCACTGAGGTACGTGTTCCGCTTCTCCAGATGGGAAACCGGTACGGTAGCAAACAGCAAATCAGAATGCATATCCAGCATATTTAGAAAGGCTACGGAATCTGCTGATGTCACCCTGGCTCCCAGCGCGGTGAGCATGGAGGCTGTGGCTCTGCGGGTGTCCGGCACAGGGTCGAATACCACAACCCGTTTTCCAATCCATTCGGCGTTCGGTGTCAGACTGTATTTCTGACTAAGCTGATTCGCCCGCAGACGGATGTCAAAGACACTGCCAAGCCCGGGAACACTGTTTAAATCCAGTGTGCCGCGCATCAGTTTTATCAGCTCCCGGCAGATAACCAGGCCAAGCCCTGTGCCCTGATAACTACGGTTCAACGCATCATCAATCTGGGAGAAAGCATTAAACAGTTTTTTCTTATCCTGACGGCTGATACCAATACCGGTATCTTCAATCCGGAAGTGTAATTCATGGATGCCGTGGGGCAGGGATGTGCCTCTCACTGTGAGGGTGATGGTGCCGGAAGAGGTGAACTTCAGTGCGTTACTGAGAAGGTTGTTCAGTACCTGCTTGATTCTGAATACATCGCCGATGAGTTTTTCCGGTAAGGGGCCGGTATCAAAAACAAATTCCAGTCGTTTGGAGTGGGCAGACTTAGACATCAGCGTCACCATGTCTTCCAGTAACTGGTTCGGTGAGAATGGCTGATTGTTAATTTGCAGCTTACCGGCCTCAATTTTAGAGAAGTCGAGTACGTCATTGACGATACCCAGCAGGTTATCCGCCGCCGTGTTGATGATACGCACCTGCTCCTGTTGTTCCACCGGCAGGGCAACATGGGTGAGCTCTTTACTGAATCCGAGAATGGCATTGAGAGGTGTACGGATTTCATGGCTCATATTGGCCAGGAACTGAGATTTTACGTTACTGGCTTTAATAGCGTCTTTGCGGGCAATGTCCAGACGGGCATTCTGCTCTTCAATGAGTTCCATATTATTGCGAAGCTCATTGGTTGCCTGACTGACCTCAGAGGCCAGCTGGTTGCGACTCTTTTCCATGAGGGCGAAAGAGAACAACCCGGCTTCGATGAACACGCCCACCTGAAAGCAGTACGTGGTGTAGTCATTGGAAGGTAAAATATTCAGTAAGCTCAGAATGCCCACGATTGCACCGCTGGCCAGCATGCCCCAGGCGAAGATGAAATAGAGGGCGGGTTTGAACTTATTAAGGTAAGCCTCAAAACCGGCATAGATATAGCTGCAAATCGCAATCATACCCACGCCATACACCAGGTTATTCTTCCAGATGTGAGGCAGCAAATCGATGAGGCAGCCTGCGCCGATAACGCCCTGCAAAACCAGCAGGGACATGATTACCGGATGGGCATTCGGGGCATGTTTTTTGGTTTCCAGAAAGGTAACCGCGAACAGCCCGGAGCTGATCCCGATGATGACGAAAATCATCTCCGTATGTGCAGCAAACCACGGGTCAAAGCCGTCGCGGAATATCAGGTGAAGATGGCCGCCCCAGACAAATTGCCATAGCAATACCGCCACAATGTAGCCCACATAGGCGACCAGGCTTGGCTCTCTGGAACCGAAGAACAGCGCGAAGTTGTAAATTGCCAGAATGATCAGGCCGCCGTAGAACAATCCCCACAACAGACTGTCCAGTTGTACGCCGAAACTATGGCGGGTTTCCGGCTCCACAGATAACGGTACAATCAGGCTGGAAGAGGAACTTTCGACCCGCAGGTATAACTCCAGCGGAGCGTCCACCGGCAGCTCAGCCCGCATGGTCGGTACGCGGAATATCTGCTCGGTTTGCAGCTTACCCTGATGACTTTGCTTTAAGACTTCATCGCCTCTGACCAGATAAAAATCGACTTTATCTAACTGGCTGAAATCGATATTGAATACCCAGTCACGGGTATTACTGGTGTTGTTGAATTTAGTAACCAGCCACAATGCGCGGGACTGAAAACCGAAGTTAGGATTCGGGTCGGTATAAAAACGGAAATCAGGACGACGCTTGATTGCTTCACTGATAGTCAGCTGCGTGTCTGTCTCGAAGTAAAATTCAAAATTGTCCGTCAGGCTGGTTTCAATATTTTCATTGATGAGCTGATGGGTAGTCTGAGCCTGAGCCGGCGCAGTGCACACCCCAAAAAACATCAAGATGCTGAACCAGGACCACAGTACTGCGCGCATTTTTGATAAGCTGGTTAGAAAAACGTGCGCCTATTAAACCACCAACAGGCGCGTTTGTACAAAAAACAGGGTGTAAATTGCTGCTATCTGTAAAATTAGCCTTCCGAACTACGGAAGGCTTGACGGTTATTTAAGCATGGGCAGATTCAGGTCGTGTTTCTGCGCACATTTCTGTGCCAGTTCGTAACCTGCATCAGCATGACGCATCACGCCGGTGGCCGGGTCATTCCAGAGTACACGGCCAATGCGCTTGTCAGCTTCTTCAGTACCGTCACACACAATCACAACACCTGAATGCTGGCTGAAACCCATGCCCACACCACCACCATGATGCAGTGATACCCAGGTGGCACCGCCCGCTGTATTCAGCATGGCATTGAGCAGCGGCCAGTCGGAAACCGCATCCGAACCGTCCATCATGGCTTCGGTTTCACGGTTCGGGCTCGACACAGAACCGCTGTCCAGGTGATCACGGCCAATAACCACCGGCGCTTTCAGTTCGCCGTTACGGTACATTTCGTTGAACGCCAGTCCGAGACGGTGACGGTCGCCAAGACCCACCCAGCAAATGCGTGCAGGTAACCCCTGGAAGCTGATCCGCTCCTGCGCCATGTCCAGCCAGTTGTGCAATGAAGCGTCATCAGGCAGCAACTCCTTTACTTTGGCATCGGTTTTGTAAATATCTTCCGGGTCGCCTGACAGGGCAACCCAGCGGAATGGTCCTACACCTTCACAAAAGCGCGGACGAATATAAGCGGGTACAAACCCCGGGAAGTTAAAGGCATTGGTTACACCTTCCTGCAAAGCCACCTGACGAATGTTATTCCCATAATCAAAGGTGGGGATGCCCATATCATCAAAGGCCAGCATCGCTTTCACATGTTCCGCCATGGACACTTTCGCTGCTGCAGTCACTGCTGCCGGGTCGCTCACCCGTTTCTCACGCCATTCTTCCAGCGTCCATCCCGCAGGCAGGTAGCCGTTAACCGGGTCGTGGGCTGATGTCTGGTCGGTAACCATATCCGGCTTAATGCCACGCTTAACCATTTCCGGCAGTATTTCCGCTGCATTTCCTAACAGGCCTACCGATACCGGTTTACCGTTTTCTTTTGCCCGCTCAAGGATGGCCAGCGCTTCATCCAGTGTCTCTGCCTTTTCGTCCAGATAGCGGGTGCGCAGGCGCATATCAATGCGGGTAGCATCGCACTCAATAGCGAGCATGGAGGCGCCGGCCATGGTGGCCGCTAAAGGCTGTGCTCCGCCCATACCGCCCAGTCCGGCAGTCAGGATCCAGCGTCCTGCCAGGTTACCGTTGAAATGCTGGCGGCCGGCTTCGACGAAGGTTTCATAGGTGCCCTGAACAATGCCCTGAGAGCCGATGTAAATCCATGAACCGGCAGTCATCTGGCCATACATCATGAGGCCTTTTTTATCGAGCTCGTTAAACGTGTCCCAGTTCGCCCAGTGGGGAACAAGATTGGAATTGGCAATCAGTACCCGTGGTGCATTTTCGTGGGTGGGGAACACTCCCACCGGCTTCCCTGACTGCACCAGCAGGGTTTCATCGTCATTCAGGTTTTTAAGCGTATCGACAATCTTGTCGAAGCATTCCCAGTTTCTGGCTGCTTTACCGATACCGCCGTAAACCACCAGATCTTCGGGACGCTCTGCCACTTCCGGGTCCAGGTTGTTCATCAACATACGCAGGGGCGCTTCGGTCAGCCAGCTTTTAGCGTTCAGTTCACTGCCTCTCGGGGCACGGATTACTCGGGATGTTGTCATGATCTTTCCTCAGGATTTTGCCCGGTCAATCAGCCGGGAGAGTAACTGTTTTAATTCGTTTTGAAGCGGAGCAGCATAAGCCGCATCGTATTCCGGCCGGCCGGGTTCTGCCGGCTCACGCAGGTAGCAGCGCTGGGCAATTTCCAGTTGCAATGCATGAATACCTTGCTCCGGATTACCGTAGTGACGTGTGATCCAGCCGCCTTTGAAGCGACCATTGCTTACCGCAGAATGAACGCTGCTTTGCAGCGCAGAAAATGCGATGGTGGCGTAGTCGCTGTGGCAACTTTTATCTGTGTTTGTCCCCAGATTCAGGCCCGGTAATTCGCCTTCAAATAAACGGGGGCACAGCGAGCGGATGGAATGGGCATCAAACAGGACGACCTGCCCGTGCTGACGCTTAAGCCGGTTCAGCTGGTGGGACAGTGCGTTGTGATAGGGCATAAACCACGTGGCTTTGCGGTATTCCGTTTCTTCTTCAGAAAGCGGTGCGGCATAAAATGGTACGCCGTCGAAACGTTCCTGCGGGCAAAGTTGTGTGGTGGTCTGGCCCGGATAAAGCGATACGCCGGACGGGTCCCGGTTTAAATCGATGACCGTGCGGGAGATATGGCTGCGCACCACGGTAATACCGAGTTCAGGCGCGAAACTGTATAGCTTGTCTACCCACCAGTCGGTATCAGCCAGTGCCGTTTCTTTATCGCATTGCAGCTGTTGTGCTATTTCATCCGGTATGGTCAGCCCGGTATGAGGGATACTCAGCACAAGGGGCGTATTGCCCTCGCTGATCTCCAGCCAGTCAGTACTCATGCTGACGCTCCGCCGGACTGCGCCGGGTTAAAAATCTCTGCGACCGGTCCCGTAAGGCCTGGACCTGATATAAGCGCAAAGGCGGCAGCCATGTCTTTTGCCATGTAGCGGTCATCCTGCAACATAGGGACTTCACTGCGCAGGGTTTGTCTGACGGTTTCCAGATGAGGACTGGTTTTCATGTCACCATGCAAATCGATGCCCTGCACGGCGATCAACAATTCTATGGCCAGAATATGCTGCAGATTGGTGTTCATACCAGCCAGTCTGCGTGCACCGTGCGCGGCCATTGAAACGTGGTCTTCCTGATTCGCGCTGGTGGGAATGGAGTCTACACTGGCCGGGAATGCCTGTTGTTTGTTTTCAGATACCAGGGCTGCTGCCGTAACCTGCGGGATCATAAAGCCGGAATTCAGGCCCGGACGGGGCGTCAAAAATGCCGGCAAGCCTGATAACGCAGGGTCAACCAGCATGGCAATGCGCCGCTCGCTCAGTGAACCGATTTCGCACACGGCCATGGCAATCATGTCGGCTGCAAAGGCAACCGGTTCGGCGTGAAAATTTCCTCCTGACAGGGCTTCATCCGTATCACTGAAAATAAGGGGATTATCTGACACACCATTAGCTTCAGTAAGCAGGGTGGCGGCGGCCTGATTCAGTAAGTCAAAAGCGGCACCCATGACCTGTGGCTGACAGCGCAGGCAGTAAGGGTCCTGCACTTTCTCGCATTGCAGATGAGAGTCGCGGATTGTACTGCCTTCCAGCAGCTCACGCAGCGCTGCGGCTACGGTGATTTGACCCTGATGACCACGCAAGGCGTGAATGCGTGGATCCATCGGGGCGGTTGAGCCTTTGGCTGCATCGGTAGACATGGCACCGGTAATAAGTGCGCTGGCGAAGCCATGTTGTGCGGCGAACAGCCCTGCAAGGGCCTGAGCCGTAGAGTATTGGGTACCGTTGAGGAGCGCCAGACCTTCCTTCGGTCCCAGGCTGAGCGGAGTGAGTGAAGCTTTAGCCATGGCGTCAGCGGCAGGTATTTGTTTACCGTCAACCAGCACATCGCCCAGTCCAATAAGTGCCATAGTCATATGAGATAAAGGCGCAAGATCGCCGGATGCCCCGACTGAGCCTTTTTCCGGTACAACCGGGGTGATCCCTTCATTGAGGAAAGCCTCCAGCAGTTTAACCGTTTCCAGCTTCACACCGGATGCGCCGTGTCCCAGGCTGGCCAGTTTAAGCGCCATCATCAAACGGATAACGTTAACCGGAGCCGGCTCACCCACACCGGCAGCATGAGAAATGACGATGTTGTGCTGCAGTTGTGCCAGTTGATCATCAGGAATACGCACATTCGCCAGTTTTCCGAAGCCGGTATTAATACCGTATACCGGTTTGTTGCGGGCGATAATGCGCTGCACTGCCTGTTCTGAAGCAATCACCCGGGGTAAAGCATCTTCGTGCAGAACAGCCGGTGCGCCTTCGTAAATCGTACGCCAGTCTTTAAGTGATACCTGACCAGGTTGCATTATTATTGTTGTCATTTTTCCAGTCCTCTGAAGATTCGGCGACGTAAGGGATTAAGTCCGATTTGATAAATAAGGTGTGCCGGTGACGGTGCGTCCCAGCAGGCAAGGTCGCAGTACTTTCCGGCTTCCAGACTGCCGGTGTGAGATTGCTGACCCAGTGCAGCGGCTGCATGAAGTGTCATACCACTGAATGCTTCAGCAACGGTAAGTCCGAAAAGAGTACAGGCCATGTTCATGATAAGTAGTGGTGACGTTACCGGCGATGTACCGGGATTGGCATCTGTAGCAACAGCCATCGGAACATTGTGTTGTCTGAGTAATTCAACCGGTGGCTTCTGTGTTTCTCTCAAACAGTAAAAGGCGCCCGGCAGCAGCACTGCTACGGTGCCGGAAGCGGCCATGGCTTCCACGTCTTTCGCAGTGGCAAATTCAATGTGATCGGCAGACAGTGCCTGGTAGTTTGCTGCCAGCGACACGCTGCCATTATCTGACAGTTGTCCGGCATGAAGTTTTACCTTGAGTCCGGCTTGTCTGGCAGTGTCGAAAATCTGGCTGGTTTGCTGTGGCGTAAAGGCAATGTGCTCACAAAATGCGTCCACTGCATCAATCTTGCCATCTGCCAGAGCAGCCGGTATCAACTGTTCACACACATACGATACATAGTCGTCAGCGCTGCCTTTAAATTCCGGCGGTACCACATGCGCTGCCAGCAGTGTGGGGGAGACTGACACTGAACGGTGCTGCGCCAGTGACCGTGCAACCCGTAACTGCTTAAGTTCAGATTCAATATCCTGTCCGTAACCGGATTTTACCTCTACCGTCGTCACACCCTGTGCGAGCAGACTGTCGAGCCGAGGCAGGGTTTCATCCAGCAGGGTTTGTTCTGATGCGGCGCGGGTTGAGGTGAGCGTAGACATAATGCCGCCACCTTGTGCGGCGATGTCAGCGTAACTGGTCCCTTCCAGCCTGGCTTCAAATTCGTTGGCACGGCTGCCTGCATACACCAGATGGGTGTGACAGTCGATGAGGCCGGGTGTCACCAGCAAGCCCTGTAAGTCAATCACCTGTTCAGACTGATACTGCGCAGTGACGGCGGCAGCAGGACCGGCGGCCAGAATTTTGCCATCAGCCATCGCGACGGCACCGTAATCTGTTATCGCCAGAGGGGCGGCGGGATCGGCCATGGTTACCAGCCTTGCATTCACCCAAATCTTTTCAGCTTGTTGCTTCATGCGCTTGTCTCTGTGGACGCTATTTCAATTTAATATAGCCAACAATTTTTAATATGTATAGTCATATAAATCCAAATATTTATCCATTTCATCGCAATATCTATGTTGCGTCTTGTATTTATTGCCAGCCCCCGATATAACAGAACAATAAAAATAAAATTGCCTGTCATCATTAGTATAAGTATAGACATAAGAGGTAAGCATGAATTCAGTGTTGATTGCGGTGTGCATAATGCTGGCGCTAAGTCTGGCGCGGGTGCACGTAGTTATAGCGCTTATTATCGCGACGTTTGCAGGTGGCCTGCTCAGTGGTCTGGGTACCTTGGGTACGCTGAATAACTTCAACAGCGGACTGGGTGCAGGCGCGACGGTGGCACTGTCGTATGCTTTTCTGGGGGCCTTTGCGGTGGCAATTTCCCGCTCGGGTATTCCTGATCTGCTGGCCGGGCAGGTACTGAAAAAACTTGATAAGAAGCAGGGTGAAAATCCCGCGCTGGCACGGAATATCCGTTATGGCGTAATGGCTGCTTTGTTAGTGATGGCGGTATGCTCGCAAAACCTCATTCCTATTCATATTGCCTTTATTCCTTTGCTGGTACCGCCTCTGCTGCTGGTCACGCAAAAGCTGAAGCTGGACCGCCGGGCCATTGCCTGCGTGCTGACGTTTGGTTTGATCACCCCGTACATGTTTCTGCCGGTGGGGTTCGGTTCCATTTATCTGAATGACATTCTGCTGGTAAATCTGCAGGAAAGCGGCGCTGATGTGTCCGGTGTATCTGTCATCCGTGCCATGGCATTGCCTGCCCTTGGTATGCTGGCCGGTTTACTGGTTGCTGTGTTTATCAGCTACCGCAAACCGCGGGAATACAGTGACAAAAAGCTGAAACGGGCTGAGCATACAGAGGTGAAATACAGTGGCCGGTCACTGGCGGTGTCAGGTGTTGCTGTGATTACTGCATTTGTGGTGCAACTGATGTTTGACTCTATGGTGCTGGGTGCACTGGTGGGCTTTGTGATCTTCAGTATCAGCGGGGTTATCCGCTGGAAGCAGGCCGACGATGTTTTTGTTGAAGGCATGAAGATGATGGCCAACGTGGGCTTTATCATGATCACAGCATCAGGGTTCGCGGCAGTGATGCGTGCAACCGGAGATATTCAGTCTCTGGTCGATACCAGTGCGGCGTTGATTGATAACAGCAAGGCGTTAGGCGCGCTGATGATGTTACTGGTGGGTCTGGTAATCACCCTTGGCGTGGGTTCTTCTTTTTCCACTGTCCCGATTATCGCCGCGATTTTTGTGCCGCTGGCATTGCAACTGGGTTTTAGTCCGCTGGCCATTGTCACGCTGGTGGGAACGGCAGGTGCACTGGGCGATGCGGGCTCTCCGGCTTCAGATTCCACTTTGGGACCCACTGCCGGACTCAATGCAGACGGTCAGCACAACCATATCTGGGACACGGTTGTACCTACCTTCTTACACTACAATTTATCCTTGCTGGCAGGCGGTTGGGTTGCTGCCATGTTGTTATAGCCGGAAGCCGCAGCCTTCATAAAAGCGAGGCTGCGGTTAACCGAAAGCGGGTGAGAAACGGGCGAGAAGATTATAGGCATCGCCCGGAAATAACTGCCTTACGTAGGTGATCCCTTCGCCGCCACGCCATGTCTGACGCTCCAGCAACAGGCATGCTGTACCTTCTTCAATACCCAGCGCTTCAGCCTGTTCTGCATTGGCTGAAATGGCAGAGATACGGTGCTGGGCTTTACTCCAGGCTACATGTTCGAGCAGCCAGTGACCCGGCGACACATCCTCAAACGTGATGCCTTCAGCCTCCGGAACGGCATTCAGGTTGATGAGACGCATTTCCAGTGCAAAGGGCCGGTTACTTGCCAGGTGCAGACAACGTAATTCCAGTAACGGATTGTCAGCACCCAGTTCCAGTTCTTCCGTTTTCCGTTTTTGCGCGGTGCGTTTGCGCCGTGATAACAGAGAGAAGCCGTATGGCTGCCCCCGGTTAGCGATTTCAGTTTGTATATCAGGAATATCCACAATGACAGACTGAATTTTCGGACGCGCCACAAAAGAGCCGGCGCGACGGCGGCGGTGAATCAATCCTTCATCTACCAGAGAGGTAATGGCTTTGTTTACCGTCATACGGGAGCACCCGTAGTTCTCAACAAGCTCATGCTCAAAAGGAATTTTGTAACCCGGAGGCCAGGTGCCCGACAAGATCTGCTGACGAATGTCGTTGCAGATTGTCTGGTGCAGTGTATCTTTGACCCCTTTTTCCTGCGGTTCTGGCGGCATTACTGAAATACTCTGTTAATGGTCTTAATGAAGGCGCGTTGCGCGTGTTCTCTGCCGGCATGACGGCCTTCTTTTACTGTAAGCCGGCCATTTACCCACACACAGTCAATCAGGTCTTTATTGTGACAGAAAACCAGTTGCTCGATAATATTATCGTGAGACCTTAGCATATCGGGTAACCCGCTGATTTTCAAAGAAACCATATCGGCACAGGCGCCGGGTTGCAATCCGGGAGCTACGCCCAGTGCCTGAGCGCCCCCGGCAACGCTTTGTTGCCACAAAGACTGACCACAGCGTTCACCTGCATGACGCTGGCTCACATTCCGGTTTTGCAGTTGCAGGCGCTGACCATATTCCAGCAGGCGTAACTCCTCCGGTGCATCAATTTTTACGTTGGAGTCTGAACCCACACCAATGCGGCCGCCGGCCTCCAGGAACGGGGTAAGCGGAAACAGGCCGTCACCCAGATTGGCTTCGGTAACAGGGCACAACCCGGCGACAGCCTGTGAACGGGCAATACCGGAAATTTCGGCCTCATCCAGGTGAGTAGCATGCACCAGACACCAGCGCGCATTCACGGGCTGATTGTCCAGCAACCACTGAACGGGACGGGCGCCGTAATGGGCCAGACAACTGTTCACCTCTTTCATTTGCTCTGCAATATGAATGTGAACCGGTCCGTTCCCCAGCGATGTTAAAAACTGCAGCTCTTCTCCGGTCACCGCCCGTAAGCTGTGAGGGGCTACGCCGGTTACGGCACCGTCTGTAGTCAGCAGCCGGCGTTCAATATGTTCATAGAGTTTACCGAAGTCGTCAGTGCTGTGAATGAACCGTTGCTGTGCGGCTTCCGGTGCCTGACCGCCGAAACCACTGTGTGCATAGAAAACCGGAAGCATTGTGAGGTTGATGCCGGTACTGATTGCAGCATCGATGATGGCATCACTCATGGCGGCGGGCTGGCTGTACGGTTTACCATCAGGGGCATGGTGAAGGTAATGAAATTCGCCCACACGGGTAAACCCGCTCTCCAGCATTTCGATGTATGCAAGGGTAGCAATTGCAGTAAGGTCGTCCGGTGTGAGTTTTTCTAGAAAGCGGTACATGACCTGCCGCCAGGTCCAGAACGAATCTGCGCCGGGTCCTTTCACTTCTGCAAGCCCTGCCATCCCTCTTTGAAACGCGTGACTGTGCAGGTCCGGCATGCCGGGAAGCAGCACATCAATCACTCGATCTGAAGGTTCAGGGCTTGCCGTTGTGATATGACTTATTTTTCCGCCAGCAATACTGATGCGCTGATCCTGATGCCAGCCGTCAGGGAGCAAAACATGACGGGCGAAAAGGGTATAGTCAGAAAGCGAAGCAGTTTGTGATGTCATGGTAGCTACCATTCGGGGGGTGATAAATTTATTGTATAGACATAATTTGAGAAAGGGAACAAAAATAACGGCTCAGTCGTTGACAGAGCCGGTTGCATAGTTATGTGTTGTGGCGTTACTTGTACAGGTTGTTGAAGATAAACTTGTACGTGCCGTGTGACTGGGCGCGCCATTGAGGCTGGAAGCCCAGCAGATACACTTCGCCGTCACCGTAATTCACTTCCATAGCAGCCGCTTTGCCATTGATAGCTTCGGGGTGCAGCAACACACCGCTCAGCAATACGTCACCTTCTTCAGGATAGGAAGACAATATGGTGCCGTCAAAGCCGGGTAATGTATCAAAGGCAGGACCGTGAGAGAACATCACTACCGGGTCATCCGGCAGACCCAGTGTGGCTGCACTGTCAGCTTCTTTGTTCAGTTCGGTTTGTACCAGCGCACCGGCACAGTAGAAAACGTCGCTGCCCACACCGGCGAGGACATTTTTTACCGGCAGTCCCAGTAAGCTGATAGCGGCATCAGACGCCTGGTTGAAGGCAATGAGTTTACCGCCACGGGCAACAAAATCCCGTAATGCCTGTGCACCTTCTGAACCAATGCCTCCGGCATATTTTGCCGGTACAGGATCCTCTGTGGCACCACCTGTACGGTTATACCAGCTGTCGCTCTTAGGCGCACTGAAGCCTTCGGTGATCCAGCTTAAATCGATGTCCGGCAGTACCAGGACATCAATTTTCGACAGTAAATCTCCGGCTTTCATATCGTCGTTGTACAGGGTAACCGGGTTGTAACCGTACTGCTCAAAAATCCAGCGGGTCCAGCCTTCATCCATAGATGGTTTCCACGGACGGTAGAGTCCAACTCTCGCTGTTTCTACTGCCTGCGCATTTTCAGGTACGCGGGAAGTGCCTTGCAGAGTAACATCGTGGGCTGTGGCCAGCGCTTCAGCGCTGTCTTTGTCTATCCCTGAAATAAAGAATGCGGGTTTCTCGTCATGTATTCCGCGGCTTACCGAAGCACCTTTTGCAAGGGCTGCATTAATCAGGGCGAAGCTGGCATTCTGATTCTGAGGAGCAACAAATACATTACCGCGGCCTTCAACACCGGAGGGCAGATCTACTGATGTAACAGCTTTCAGTTTCTTCTTGTCGCGGTCAGACAGTTTGGATGTCAGCGCTACTGTATCCACACCCATTTGCAGGGGTAAAGTCCAGCCTGTGGCATCGTAGGGCAGATTTTCCGGAAGGCCGTCTTTATCAACAAAAGTGGCGGGATACGTTTGACGTTCAAACAACTCCTGTACCAGTCCGGCGAACGGCTGGTCCATGGGAATAACCCAGCTGCCTGCAGCGACTTTGGTGTCGCCGAATGTAGCGGATTTACTAACCTGATACACTTCAATCTGCTGGCGCAGCATAACTTCAACCAGTTCACTGGCCTCTGATAAATCGTGTTGCTGAGCCGGAATTATCCAGGCAAAAGGCCCTTCTTCTTTAAAACGGGCGACGGTATCGCGACCTGACTGATATCGGTCATACAAGATTTGCTCGCGGTAGCGTGATGCAGTATCCAGCGTAGAGATCGAAGCCACTTCCATATAGTGTACGGCATCACCCAGCGTCCATTTGCCGCCTTTCCACGGAGACGGATACATCACCTGAGGCTTCAGATCCTTGCGGTTATCCGGAAAGTCTTTGGCATCGTATTCCCAGGGCGTGGCGTAAAGGTGAAGAGCCGTTTCCGTGAAATAGGAAATAGTGTGGCGGAAGGCGTGGGTGTAATCCAGAAAGCCCGGGAACCAGTTATCAAACCGGGCCTGCGCGATAGCTCCCGGTAACTGCTGGTGCTCGAACTCGCCAATCATGTGCATGCCAATCAGGCTGGTCCAGTGTCGTACCAGCGGGTCGATATTTTCTGAGATAGGATCTGAAAACGGCGGTACCCAAATCCGGGCAGGGAAGGGCGCTTTCTGGTGCTGGGAATAGAAAATCGCCGGCGCATTCTCCTGAACCTGAGCGGTGACAGAGCGGCTTTCTGTCATATTCAGCATATAGCCGTCACGGTTGTTGTCGTGGCCGACGTACTCCTGATACAGCCACGGCATGGGGCTGGTTTCGTGCTCTGTTCCGGTGTTCTGACGATACCAGTCAACCACCATGTCCTGTCCGTCCGGGTTCAGGGTTGGCCATAAAACCAGAATCACATCATCAAGGATACGGCTGATTTTCGGGTCGTCCGAAGTCACCATGGTATGAGCCAGTTTGATAGGGAGCTGATGGTCAGCCACTTCAGAGGCGTGCATGCCGCCATCAATATGAACGATAATTTTTGACGTGGCAGCCAGTTTCCGGGCTTCCTCATCCGTCAGATCCCTGGAGTCAGCCAGTCTGCGGGAAATGGCTTTATACTCTTCCCACTTCGCCAGGTTTTCCGGTGTGGAGATGATGGCGTATTCGAAGGTTTTACCTTACGTGGTTTTACCCGCCGTAAACATCTGCATTTTATCCGTGCTGTCTGCCAGCGCATGAAAATACTTCAGCGAATCTTCGTAATTCGCCAGATAAAAATCATCACCCGGGGCGTGCCCCAGTACATCAACCGGAGCCGGTATGGTATGGTTTTGTGCCAGTACCGGCGCAGAGGTACCAAGCAGGCCACTGATCATCAAACCCAGAGCCAGCTTTCTAAAGGATTTAACGGGCTTTGCTGTGAAAAACGCCCCGTTGGAAATAGTCATATTTGTTCCTTTTTTAATGTTGTTATCCGGCAACCGCACTGTAGTGCCATTGCCTGAGTGTCCGTCAGAAGAAGTCTTTACGTACGGTTATACCAACTGTTCTGGGTTGAGCGCTACTGGCAAACACATTGGGATATGATGAACTGCCACTGATATAGGTTATGGCGTTCTTGTCGAACAGGTTGTTCACGTACAGCGATAAACCCCAGCCGTTGTCGTAGTTATCCAGATTGAAGCGGACATTTGCCAGGGTGTAGCTGTCGAGCTTCAGATAATAGGTGTCGTCGGGTCGCAGTTCAGAGTAGGAAGAGCCCACATAATTGGCATCGGCACGGACCGAACCGTCGAAGCCGTCAATCAGGGCCGGCAGCGTCCATGTCGCTGCAATCATAGCGGTTACTTCAGGTATGTAAGGAATACGGTCACCATCCTGACCCGGCGCTAAAATCACATCGCTGACCTGATCGGCGGTTAACTCAGCACTCAGGAAATTCATATTTCCGGTAAGCAGGAAGTCATCTGTTACGCGCCAGCCACTTTCCAGCTCAAGGCCGGTGATTTGCGCTGTCCCTGCATTGGATAAGAAGGAGAACGCGCCGTCTGTCGTCCGCCCGCGCACCTGCATGTTTTCCCAGTCAATCAGGTAAGCCGCAGCATTAAATTGCACATCGCGGTCTAGCCAGGAGCTTTTGAAACCGGCTTCATAGTTCCACAAAGAATCTGACTGATAGCCGGTAAGCATTTCTTCCAGTCCGATGACGTTATTCGCACCGCCGGGACGAAACCCTTCTGCTGCAGTGGCATAGACCATCATGTCAGCATCAACTTCCCACGCCGCGTTAAATTTGAACATAAAGTCACTTTCGGAAAATTCCTGCGACGTGCGGGGCTTCTCAAACGCGTTGATCAGTTCCCATGCATCAGTGGTTTCACCGGTGACGACTTTGGCGTAATCAAACCAGCGGGTACCCACGGTCAGTGCCAGCTTGTCTGTCGTATGCCAGGTGACCTCGCCAAACACCGCTTTTTGCTCAAGATCATCCAGAATATACCGGCGGTAGAACAGCTCCATCGGCTCGATCAGCTCGCCGGTTGCAGCGTCAGCTGCGCCATCCTGAGATTGTACGTAGTCATTCCGTTTCTGATAGAAGGCACCGACGGTCCAGTCAATGGCGGTTTCCATATTTGAAGTCAGCCGGATTTCGTGGGTCTTGTTGGTCATATACCCTTTGTGCTGCAACACTGCCGGCGTCAGCCCGTTGACGTAATCGTAGTATTCCGTCAGGGTCGCTTCATCACAGGCCGTACCGTCGTTCCAGCGCGACTGACAGCGGTCTTCTGTGAGGTAGGTGTCGATGTAATAACTGTCGTCCATGTTGAACTCAGTCCAGCGCTTAAAATAGCCGGTAGTGGCAGTAAGCGTGGCAAAATCCATCTCCCAGTTCAGCGTGGCGCTGTATAACTTAGTTGTATCTTCAAAAGGCTGGTTGATTTGTGATACCGATTCAAATTCACCAACTGTGGGATGCCACTGGCCGTTACCGGCTTCTGTGGAGTCCATCAGGTACATGGCGTCCAGCGTGATATCTTCACTTGGGGTGTACCGCAACATGATACGCCCCCCTTCTTTGTCGTAATCATTGGTGTCTTCGATGCCAAGAAACGTGTTATCGACATAACCGTCACTGGATTTCTTGAAACCGACCACACGGGCATCCAGTACACCTTCGATCAGCGGCACGTTCACCATGGCATCAACTGATGACGTTGTGCCACCATGCTCAATGGTACCGGTTGATAACTCTACCGCGCCTTCGAAATCATCAATGGGCTTGTTAAAGATAGTACGGATAGCACCACCCATTGAGCCTGCGCCGTACAATGTGCCTTGTGGTCCGCGAACCACTTCAACACGGTTTACGTCGAATAATGACGCCATCGGAGGGCGGCCTCCGGCATTGCTGCTAACCCCCACTGAGCCACTCAGCGGCGTTTCATCATAGTAAATACCCACCGTTCCTTCGCCCGGTGCTGTTACGCCACGTAAACTGATACGCTGATTACCGGGGCTGCTTTCCTCAATACGCATTCCCGGCACCATCTTCGTGAACTCGCTCACACTGGTGATCCCCGTGCGCTTCAACGTTTTGCCTGACAATGCGGATATCGCCACCGGCGTTTCCTGCAGTGTGGTGGTGCGGCGGGTGGCGGTAACCTCTATACGCTCCAGCAGGTCAGAATCTGACTGACTGGCCGGTGTTGTGGCATTTGCCGGTTCCTGAGCAAATGCAGCACCGGAAGTCATCGCCGCAGTGACGAAAAAGCACAGTGCGGAACGTTTGAAAAGCGGAGAAAGAGAAGCAGTGTGTGTGGCTTTCATTATCGCATCCTTATGCAGGTAGTATTTTAATAGGTATATACATTTAAGGATTGCGGGTGCAATAAGTCTGCCTTTGATACTTTTGTATAGTGTGAGTATCCTGTTTATCGCGTTGAATTTCGTATTTATGAGGATGGCTTTACTAATATTTCAGTTAAAGTGCAGCGGGGCTTTCAGTTTTTATAGATATATACAAGATAATTTCTGGTGAATAAATATGCTATTTAGCTGAATGTTGAGCTTGGAGAGTGCAACTTGCACTAATGTTGGGCGGAGGGGCTTGCGGCGGGAAAACACGGAGGCGCGGTACTAACCACACGCCTCAACAATCATGACATCCACGCCATGCTGCCTGATACGTTGCACGGCTTCAGGGTTAGCCTGGCTGTCGGTGATTACAATGTCTACTTCCTCCAGACCACAGAAAAGGAGGTTGCCTTTCACACCGATTTTGGTGCTGTCAGCCAGTACCACCAGTTTGTCAGCCCGTTTGCGAAGCTTCTGTTCTGCGAGGATCAGCAGCGGGTCGGTTTCCATGATGCCAAATTCGCTGACGCCCGGTGACCCCATGAACATCATACTGCCCCGGTATTTTTGCGTCGTATCGTTTTCAAACGAGCTGAGAATAATACTCTGGTGGCGGTAAACCTGTCCGCCGGGCAGGGCAACCTGATTCTGGCTGCTTTCCAGCAGTTCGTGGGCAAGAATGAATGAGTTAGTCAGGATGTTCAGTTTTCTGTCCGCCAGGAACTCGGCCATCATGAACGTCGATGTACCACCGTTTATAATGATGGCTTCACCGTCCTGAACGAGCTGGGTGGCTGCTTTGGCAATCATCCGCTTAGTGTTCGCATTACGGCTTCTGTCCTGCGCAAAAATGCTGGCAGATAGCCCGGGTTTGCTATCCCGTACCGCATTCTCTTTTACCTGCGCACCGCCACGAATTTTGCGAATTTTATCCAGTGCCGCCAGCTTGACTAAATCCCTGCGGATGGTGGCTTCTGACGATTTTAACTGTGAGCAGAGATCTTTCACACTGAGAAATTCGGTTTCATCCAGGGCACTGATGATCAGTTGATGCCGTTGTTTTTCAAGCATGTGCGGTCTTCTTATTTTTCCGTAAATAACGAAGGGGCTACGAACCCCGGTTTATCCTGCCGTTTCCGGACGGGCAGTAGTTTCTGTGTCGCGGAGCCGGTTTAAAGCCTCTGTGAAAGCGGGTTCCGGCACTATGGCTCCCGGAAACCGGATAATGGTGGCCGCCACGTCAGCCCCCTGCTGCGCGGCCTGACGTACGCTTTTTCCGTCGAGGCGTGCTGCCAGATAGCCGCCGGTAAATCCGTCACCCGCCGAGGTGGTATCGACAACATGGGCTACCGGTGTCACGGGAATGGTCACCATAGTTTCATTAAACAGCACGCGTATCTGGTCGGTTCCGTTCTTCGCAACAACTTCTTTCACGCCCCAGCCAGCTACAATATCCATCACATCAAAACAGTCTTTGTGACCGAAAAGCAGTTTGTGTTCATCCATGCCGGGAAAGGCGATATCAGCAATACGGTAAGCCCGTCGGGTCCATACTGCGGCTTCATCAACAGATGCCCACAGTTGCGGCCGGTAGTTAGGATCGAATGCTACTCTGGTGCCGCTTTCTCTTGCCTGATGCAGCCAGTCGAACAATAAAGCCCGTTGGGTTTCATCCAGCACCGCCAGTGTAATTCCGCTCAGATAAATTAAATCTGCCTGCGGTAAAGGTGATGGTTCTGAGCCGGTGAGGGTTTGCTGCCACAGCGTTACCCACTCCCTTGCTGCCGCGTCATTGCGCCAGTACTGAAAGCTTCTTTCTCCGCTGGCGTCGGTATGAATGGCGTAGAGTCCCGGCCCCTTTTCGGTGTGGGTGAGTATGAAGCCGGTGTTGATGCCTTCATCACCCATGGCCTGTTTCATTGCCATGCTAAAGGGATCCCGCCCCACAGCGGTGAGCATGCTCACCTCGCAGGCGGGCAGGCAGCGCTTGAGATATACCGCCGTGTTGTAAACATCGCCGGCAAAACTCTGCCTGAACAATCCGGGTTCCGCGCGGGATAATTCCACCATCACTTCGCCGGCAAGCAGGCAGTGCGGGGTGGTTGTGGTAAAAAGCGTATCTGCTGTCACAGGCTCTGACCTAATTGCTTACCCGTTCAAGCTGATAGGCATCTTTATAGATGCCTCTGGCTGCTTCTTTAACCATTTCAGCCACTTTAGGCACGGCGGTTTTGGGAAATACAGCGGCCGGTGCGGTGATACCCACCGATGCCACTACGGTGCCCAGGCTATTGCGCACAGGTACAGCAACACAACGTACGTCCTTGTTATATTCTCTTTCGTCAACGGCATAGCCTAATGCCCGTACCCGGTTAAGTTCTTTGCGCAAATCGGCGATGTTAGTGATAGTAAACGGCGTATGCTGTTCCATAGGGTGTTCGGCCAGCAACAGTTCCAGATTGTCGTAATACAAAAACGCCAGAAACACCTTTCCTGTTGAAGAGCAGTGCATTTGGGCTTCTACCCCCGGGCGCTTGGATACCATCAACGGATTCGGGCTGTCGAACACTTCGACGATCAGCGCTTTACCGTGATTCGGTACAGCCAGATGCGCAGTATGACCGGTACGCAGAGCCAGACGCTGAATATGGGGAATGGCCATTTGCTGCATACGATCTGAGTGAATGATTTGCAGACCCAACTGCATCAGATTGGCACCACAGAAGTAAATTTTGCCGCGCTTTTCCAGCATCTCTTCGGCGACCAGCGTACGGAGTAAACGGAAAACCGTGGTTCGCGGCAGGTCCAGTGCAGCTTCCAGTTCCTGCATGGTCATGCCGCGATCTCTGCTGGCCAGCAAGCGGAAAACTTCGCAGGCATGCACCACACTGGGTATCAAATATCGTTCTGTCATAACTGTGTCCTTTTTTGCTATGTAGCTAACCTTTATCCGCTGCCGGAAGGGAACTGCCAATCCCGCCCGGTACGAGTTACCGGGCTAAGAAGCCGCCATCCACGGCCAGAATGTGTCCGTTGATGTAATTGCTTGCTGCGCTGGCAAGAAAAACGGCTGCCCCCTGTAAGTCCTGCGCCTCGCCCCAGCGGTTAGCAGGAATACGCTTAAGAATTTCAGTGCTGCGGTTTTCGTCATCCTGCAGGGCCTGAGTATTGTCGGTACGGATGTAGCCCGGTGCAATGGCATTAACCTGCACATTATGCGCGCCCCATTCATTGGCCAGCGCTTTGGTTAAACCGGCAATGGCGTGTTTGCTGGCGGTATAGGCGGGAACCGTAATGCCTCCGCTGTAGCTCAGCATCGATGCAATGTTGATAATTTTCCCCGACTGGCGCTCTACCATGGTTTTGCCGATGGCCTGCGACAAAATAAATGCAGAATCAATATTCACCCGCATCACTTCCTGCCACTTATCCAGCGGAAAATCAGTTGCCGGTGCCCGGAAAATCGTTCCGCCGTTATTGAGCAGAATATCCACGTCGCCATACACAGATAACGCTTCTTCAGCGAGGGCCAGTGTTGCATCAGCGTCACTTAAATTGGCTGACAATGCGGTGGCTTCGCCACCGTTATCGCGGATTTGGGCAACAGTATCGTCACATCCGCCGGCGCGGCTGCTGGCACAGATCACTCTGGCGCCTGCACTGGCAAGCCCGGTGGCGAGGGCCTGGCCTATGCCACGGCTCGCGCCTGTCACCAGGGCTGTTTTGTTCGTTAAATCAAATGAAACAGACATAACCGGTTTCCTTAAGGTTGGTGTGCTCTGGCCACTTCTACGGCGTAAACGTGCACCGGGCCATGCATATTGGAACGGAAGACCACCCACTTGTTATCAGGGGTAAAGGTAACGTTAGGTTCGAGGCGGTAGTCGTGGTCAGCCATATTGACCAGACGCTCTGCCTGTAAGGTTGCCGGTTTAATCAATAACGCTGCATCAGGGGCACTGATCCCGGCCACATCGTTTATTGGCTCATCTCTGAACAGATAAATCCATTTGCCGTCTTTGGCTCTGGCAACCATTTCTTCATCGCCACCGTCACCGGCAAACAGCTTGCCGTCGGGAGAAATGTTGAAATGCACTGACCAGTAATCCCTTGGCATGTGTCGCCAGATACGCTCTCCTGAGGAAAGATCGACACTGGCTAACCAGAACACTTCCCCGCGGGGCGTTTGTAAGTCGTAGAAAATACGGCTGCCGCTGTGGTCAAAGAATTCATGACCGGCAATTTCCATGTTCATGCTGCGGGAGTGCATTTTTTGAATATGGCTGCCATCCACATTCATCGTCCAGATGCGATCCACTTTATGCCAGGGGCCTTCATGGCAAAACATGATTTTGTCCGGGTCAGCGGGGGAGAACTGAATGTGATTCAGCCAGTCAGTCGCTTTGTGAATAGTTCGTTGTTCGCCGGTTTGGGTATCCACCACAAACATTTCCATGGGAATACGTGCTTCCAGCCGCTCGTTAATGCGCACTTCTTTGGCTTCTGCAAAGGTCAGCGGTTTGCCATCTTTACCGGTCGCTTCATAGCGTGCTTCGAAACGGGCGTGGCGGGGACCGGATTCAATGCTGTATTCGCGCTCTGCAAATGCACCGATGAGCAGGCTTTCATCCTTATTGATGGAATGAATTTTTCCCCGCGGTACGGTGGCAACATGCCGGACCCGGCCATTGTCTATATTGATAGCCAGAACTTCTGTGGGCTGTTGCAGCTCATTTTTGGCAACGACTTCACCACTTCCGGCACCTTCTATACGGGTCACATATACATCACGGCTGGCAGGGCCCATGAACAAAATGCCCGCGTCAGGGTCTTCAAACAGCCGTTTAACTGTCCCGTCTTTCAGATTAACAACGGCGACCCCTCTGGGGTTATCCACCGAAATAACCATGCTGTTGCCATCTGCGCTGTAGGCATTTTGATGAAAGTACAGCGAGCGGGAACCGGGTTCTTCTGACAGGCGTATTACCCGGTGGCCGGTGTCTTTATCAATCCATGATTTGGGAATGTCTTCAGCATTGACTGCCGGAGACAAAGCCCCGGCCATCAGGGCAACCGCTGCGGTGAACAATGTTCTACACATTGGCATTTTCATGACGACTCCCCGCTGACGAACCGTTGTCCTGTGCAATACCAACCGTGTTATTACCCCACAAGTCGCGGTAAGCGAAGCCTGATAAGTCTTCGACAATGGCTTTGTTTTCTTCGCTTGTCGGTGTGGTTGCTCCGCGCTTTAAGTGCTCAATTTCATTCATCAGCACTTCGTGGGTTTCTTTGGATAACTTAAATTTAGTCGAGACCCAAAAGCCGAAAATGAGTACCAACACCGGGCCAATGGCGAGCATCAGGACGATGGTGGAAATGGCCTGGCTGCTTTGGGTTTCAGCACCGGAAATAAAGCCGCCGGCTTCCAGAATAATACCCACAGACATCACTGCAACGGCCTGGGTTGCTTTACGGATAAAGGTCATCACGCCGGCAAAGCTGCCCTCACGGCGACGTGCGGTCACAATCTGGTCCACATCAGCCATGTAATTGTAAGTGTTCCACGGAATGTAATTCAGTGCTCCCCGGCCTAATCCGGCAACAATGACGCCAAGCATCAGCCACATGAAGTTAAAGTTATCGGTGGTGATATACATGGCAACCAGAGACACAATGGCAATGATGTAAAGTAAAATGGCAACCCGGTAACTGGGGGCCGGACCAAATTTCATCACCATGGGGATCGCGACTGCGACGGCAAAGAGCTGTGCAACATAGGTTACGGCCATCATTTCTGATGCAATGACCACAGAACCTCCTATAGCGAACACCACGAAATACGTGAACACGGCATTAAATACGTCCTGACTGATGTAACCACCCAGATACATACCCAGGTGCAGCCTGAAGGCACGGATTTTCATGGTAGAGGTAAGGTTGGTGTACAGCGCTTTGAGCGTGCCGGAAACCGTCCAGCCTTTGCCTTTGGTCAACTCCTGTTCCCCGACTTCCTTGACGTCCCGTTCCCAGGTGAAAAGCCATACGGTGAACACAACCACCATAAACAGCAAGGAGAAAATGACACCCATGATTAAGAAGGTGGAGGCTGACTCTTTGCCACCCACTGCGCTGACTATCCAGCTTGGCAAAATGCCGGCCAGGATGGCTGACACCTGACCCGTCAGAATGCGGGCACCGGCCAGTTTGGCTTTTTTCTTGTAGTCATCTGTCATTTCTGCTGCAAGGGTTTCATAAGGAATGATGACCGCCGCGTAGACCAGCTCGAAAAAGACATACGTCACGAGGTAATACAGATAATGCTGACCACTCACCCACATCAATGCAAAGCTGGGTAACAGAGGAATGGAGAAGATAAGAAATACCCGGCGGCGTCCGAAACGACGCCCCAGTTTAGTATTGCCTAATCCATCAGAAATATGACCAATAAGCGGGCTTGCCACTGCATCGAGTATACGGGCGATGGCGAAAATACTGGCGGCCTGAACGGCTGACAAGCCGCAGAATGTGGTATAGAAAAATAATATCCAGCCACTGATCACGGCCATGGAGCCGGCCCCGAGAATATCATTGAGGCCGTATGCTACGTAGTTTACCGGTTTGAGTTCGCGTCGTGCCATGGTGCGCTCCTCCTTGATTAAATCAATCAGATGTATGCGTTCATGTACTCAACGAGTGCCAGAATCGCCATGGACTGGCCGTAAGGCATCGACGTCAACGGAATATCCTTGTAGCCCTGCAGGGTGTCAAACACTGGTGTACCAAACGAGACCTGCTGTAATTCGCCGGTTTCATCGATGTTTTCAAGCACGGCTTTAATGGCTTTTTCTGCACAGGGACGATATTTATCGCTGATGTAGCCTTTGCGTACCGCTTTTAAGATGCCATATGCGAAACCGGCAGCGGCAGACGCTTCAAGGTAAGAAGTAGGGTCATCCAGCAGTGTGTGCCACAAACCGCTTTCATGCTGTGTTTCGACCAGTGCTTTAACCTGGGCCTCCAGGGTTTCAATCAAAAACAATCGCAGTGCATCGGTTTCAGGGAGATCCAGCAGCTCTATAAACTCAGGAATGGCAATGGTGACCCAGCAATTACCACGGGCCCACAGTGCATCAGCGAAGTTGTGACGGCCGTCGAATGTCCAGCCGTGGAACCATAATCCGGTTTTACGATCAGCCAGGTATTTGGTGTGTACCATAAACTGGCGCTTAGCTTCTTCAACATAGTGAGGACGGTCGAGTAGCAAGCCGATTTTTGCCAGCGGCATAACACTCATCATCAGCGTGTCATCCCACATTTGCTGGTAGTTTACCGAGTTGAAAACAATATGCTGAATACCATTTTCTTCAGTGCGTGGAATACCATCCATGATCCATTCGGCCCACACATCCAGATACGGCAGATAGCTGCGGTTGCCCGTACGTTCCTGCATGTATGCCAGTGTCAGGAACGGCGACATGGTGTTAACGTTTTTCGTTGGAGTACCTTCCGCAAAGCGGTTAGCAAACCAGTCTTCTATAATTTCACGGGCCTTATCGTCGCCGGTGATATCCCAATATTTAAGCAAGCCATATAAACCAATGCCGTGGGTCCATTCCCAGTCATTCCAGCCTTTGGTGTCTATAACTCTGCCGTCTTCCAGCTTTAGTAAGAATTCTCCGGTTTCATCGGTGATGTTCACCAGGTTGTCGATGAGTTTGTCTATGTTCTGCCGGACGGTGGAATACGCGATGTCGTTAACTAATGCAGGCATGATAAGTCCTTCTTTAAAACCAAACGGGTAACGGCGTTACCAAAATAATCAATTTCAATCACGTTACCTCGATTTACATTGGCTTAACATCGAAATGTTAAAATATGTGACATTAATTTCACATTTGAAACAGAGGGTTCAGAGAAGTGAAATCAAAAAAGGAAGGACGTTGAAAAAAGGGCGGCAAAACTGCCGCCCGAAGGGTAGGTTTGACTGACACAAACCTTTTCCACACACTGTTGCGCTTTACCGGTGAAAGCGCGTCATTCTACGACAGCGCTGACTTCACCAGCGCCAGATTCTGAATAGCGGCCAGGCCCCACTGGGCGGCATCATTTGTCGATACCCAGGCGGCTTCATCAACGGGGTTTAGCACATCAGGACCCGTTACCCGGGTTGTGCCAATGGATTTCTCTCCACCCCATTCCTGCCTGAATTCTTTCCAGGCCCGTCTGGCCAGTTCAGGATCATTTTCCTGCGCAGCCACATAGGCGGTTAACCGCGAGTGGGCCACGGTAAGACTGTTGCCGCGCATCACTTTCCCCAGCGCAGCTTCCTGCTCTTCATCCGGTGCGCTGTAAAGCCGGCCGTATTTAAGCCAGGCTTCCCGGTAAGCCGGAATATCGATGAGCTGATTTAGTTCTGTGGACATTTCGATGAGGCCGAACACTGAACTTAAATGAGACAGGGTTGGGTCAGCTTCAGGGTAAGGTACTAACGCCTGTTTCTCAGGATCATACCCAAATGCACCGGCGAAAAAGCCCTGAGGGTGATTGCCGATGACTGTCATGGCATCCGCAAGACGTGCTCGGTACTTATCATCGCCGGTACGCTCCCAGGCAGTCAGCCAGTTTGCGGCGGCAGAGCCCCAGTCTGTGCCGGCTCCCATTTTCGCCAGGCCGGGGATTGGATTGGTTCTTTCTACCTTGCGGGTGGGGTTGAGCACGGCCAGCACTTTATCTGCATCTGTCACTTCGCTGAGGACGTCACCTGTACGGTCATCGCCGGTAATGAAATAATGAAAACGGCGATAAGACGCGGTGCTGATCCGCATTTGCTTGGCACTGCATCCCCAGTGCTGCACATTGTGACGGGTGCCTAATCCTTTAAACCGGCCAGCGTGATAAATGTCCACATCGCGGTTGTGGCGGGTCATTCGTTCAGCCAGATGGAAGGTGGTGGGATCGCCGGTGCGCAGGAAGGAGTACCAGAGCCACAGGTCTGGCGATAGCTCTGAGTTATCCCAGGCATATCCGCCTATGTCATAGCGCCACACATGCCGGTCGCTGTCGTAGGTATGCATAATGTCGCCATAGTTCCAGAACCCGTACCAGTGACGTTGCTCCACTTGCCCGGCATAGTATTCCACTTGCCAGGCCAGGCGATCTTCAATCTTCTTCATGGCAGGGGTTGATGAGTCCGGTAAGCTCCAGGAGCCGCCGAATACTTTGGCTGCCAGGTAGTCCTGCGGTGCGGCAATGAGTCTGGCCGGTTCGCGGATTGCCGCCGCTATGTCAATGGTTTGCTGGCGGGATGGCGTACTGCCGGTTACGGCCAGGGTAAATTCTGTGGTGCGCGCAATACCATGCGCGTCGCCGAATCCGGGCTCGTAGTCTTCGTAGATAATATTCAGGGCATCGAGTTGTTTGTCGTAGGTATCCTGACCCATGCCGTCATGGTAAAAACGTAAATCCATCGCGGGGGCTTCAGGAGAGTAGAACCAGATAGTGGCAGAAGATTCATCCTGACCGGTGTCCCGTAAATCAATTTGCACCGGGTGCAATTGCCAGAAATCCCGCATACCAAACAGGATCCCGCCGGACACGCCTCCCAGGTAGCCAGCGCCGCTGGCGCGATGTCCCTGATCTGAACCAATCCAGCCATGACCGGCTTTCGTACGTTTGCGGATTTCGAAACCGTTTGCCGTTGTCTGGGTGAGCGTGACATCGTTCCACACGGGAATGTAATGCAAACGGCTGGTTACCCGTTCATCCCACTCTGACTCAGGTGGCAGAGCTATACCCTCAATTTGTGCTTTCCGGACCGCTTCACCCGGGTCACGGCGCAGCCCGGTGATGCCTCTTACTGCCTCGCCCCATAAACCGTTGTCTGCGCCCACTAAGCGAACGTGGCGGTTGTAAAGCTCGTCTCTTTGCACCACCTTAAACCTGAGACCTAAACCACTGATAAAGTCGGATTCTGCATCTCCGTCGAAGATAAATGAATGGGTGAGTTGTACGGTTTCACCGCCTGCATAAGCGTACATGCGTAACGTGAAAGGTAGCCAGTCACGCTGTGATGCAGTGCGGTTTATGCCGGTTACTTTAATTACCGCCCGCACCGGACCGCTTTGTTCCACAACGACCTGTTGAATTTGAGATTCAAAATGCTCATTGGTGGCGTCGTTATCAGGCGAAGCTTTGCGCATCCCCACCAGTTTGGCGTCTTTCCCCGTTACCTTGCCATCGCGGGAGAGCGTGCTGATTAACGACGAACCTTTTTTGGGGACAGAAAACTGAATGACACCGGTGTTTACATTGATGTGCTGATTCGATTCATCAACAGATACCGCCTTAGCTGGCGTGGCGGGTTTACCTTTCACTATTTTACACGCATCACCGCATCGGGCGTCTGCCGGAATAGCATGAGCAGTCCACTTAACCGAGCCATCGGGCCAGTAAGCCGTGGGCCATGATTGCAATGGTATTTGCGTGCCTGACTCATGAACCAGCGATAATGGCGTTTCAACTTGTAATTCGCCGCGGGGCCAGGGATAGCCAAACGTTGTGCCCGGTTGATAAGCGGGTTGTTCTCCTTCCAGCCAGCTCAGTGCACCGGGCAGTCGTGTTACCGGCTTTATTGCCTGTTGCCCTGTTGCCTGTCCCGCTACCGTTGAAGCACAACCTGTTGCTGACAATGCAAAAGGTACGGACGCCGCCATACTGCTGTTAACGATGAATTGCCGTCTGTCCATGAGATTCCTTTAATACCAAATCTGAAACTAAAAATATTAACCGCTTGTTAATCTTTGTTTAACTTCTATCATACGAGAACGAAAATAACACTATTTGACCGGTTGTGATTGCCAGTGAATCGTCAAAGAGTTTCACATTTGAAAAATAGTGTTATGGCACACGGAGGGAGTATGGTTTCAGTCAGAACGTATTTTGCTGCAGGCGCTTTATTTTTACTGGTCTGTGGCTGTAGTGGGAATGCAACATCGGGGATGACTGCCAGTGCGCAGGTGGTGGAAGAAAAATGGACAAAAGGCGACATTATTTATCAAAACCCCTTATCCCGGGAGAAGGATATGGCGGGCTGGCGTATGGAAGGTCCGGGCCAGACAGCCTTTCAGAATGGTTGGATGCAAATGTGGTCGCCCGACGAAGCGGGTCACCATGTGTTCTGGATGCCTGAGACGCTGCCTGACAGTTTCATTGCAGAGTGGGATGCGCAGGCGCTGAAAACAGATGCGGGACTGGTTATAGTGTTTTTTGCCGCAAAAGGCATACAAGGTGAAGACATTTTTGATGCAAGCCTTACTCCGAGGGATGGCACATTCACCCAATATACCAACGGGGATATTCGCAGTTACCATATTTCTTATTACGCGAACGCTGCGCACAATCCGGCAAGGGGACACGCTAATCTGCGCAAAAACAACACATTCTCGTTACTGCAACAAGGTAAGCCCGGCATAGCGGCAACAGATACCCGCATCAATCATATTCGCTTAGTGAAACATAAGAATCATATTCAACTTTCAATCAACGGGCGCACCGTTATCGATTACACCGATGATATGCCCGTGGTAGACGGCATCGACACCGGCCCGCCGTTACAGGACGGGAAACTCGGCTTCCGGCAAATGCAGTGGACAAAGTTTCAGTACCGCGATTTGAAAATTTGGGCGCTAAAAGGAGCTGGCCATGGGGAATAACAATAGACAATGTCTTTCCCGGCGGGATTTCCTGCTCGCCTCATCGTCAGTAGCCTTGCTGGCTGCATGTCAGCAATCTTCAGTTATCAACTCATCACGGGCCGGTATGAATACGCAGTCGTTTAAGACCAATACGCCTTTTGCTATGCCGGATATCATTGTTCCCGACTTTGCTCATACGCCGGAGTTTGATATCCGCGCCTTTGGTGCCATTGCGGGTGATAAGCACGCCAACAACCGGGCGATCGCAAGTGCAATTGATGCCGCCCATCAGGCTGGTGGCGGCCGGGTGATTATTCCTCAGGGTGAGTGGGTGTGCGGTAAAATCCATTTAAAAAGCTTTGTGAATTTGCACGTCCGGAAAGGTGCTCAGCTTACTTTTTCGGGGGATCCGAAAGATTACTTACCCGCTGTAAAAACATCCTGGGAAGGCATGGAGTGTTATAACTACTCGCCGCTTATTTACGCTTACGGATGCGAGCACATTGCGCTTAGCGGTGAAGGCAAGCTTTTTGCCAACCTGGATACCTGGAAAATCTGGTATAAGCGTCCGCCTGAACATATGCAGGCGCTGGCGAACCTTTATCATATGGCAGCGAAAGGCGAGCCGGTTGAAGTCCGTAAAATGGATTATGAAGGTGCCAACCTGCGTCCTCACTTCGTGCATTTCAATCGCTGTAAACACGTACTGGTAGAAGATATTGATATCGAAAACAGCCCGTTCTGGGTACTGCATCCTTACATGAGTGAGCATGTAGTCATCCGCGGCGTTTCGGTAAAAGCGTACGGGCACAATAATGACGGCGTTGACCCCGAAATGACACAGAATCTGCTGATTGAACATTGTGAGTTTGACCAGGGGGATGATGCAATAGCCATTAAGGCTGGCAGAAATCAGGACGCCTGGCGCTTAAACATGCCGTGCAAAAACGTGGTCATCCGGCATTGCCGGATAAAGCGGGCTCATCAGCTAATCGCCATAGGCAGTGAATTATCCGGTGGTATTGAAAATGTGTTTGTTGATGATTGCCATTTTGAAGGCGGCGCAGCGTTTAAGTATGAAGGCACGGGCAATCTGATGCTGATCAAAACCAATGAGCGCAGAGGCGGTTATGTACGAAATGTAGTGGTACAGAATATCACCGCACCTGCCATCAACGGCGGCGCACTGACCATAGCAACAGATGTACTGTATCAGTGGAAAGATCTTGTACCCACTTACGAGCGCAAACTAACGGCTATCTCCGGCATTCATTTGCAGAACGTCCGGGTGGGCAAAGCCGGGTATGTGTGTAAGATAGAAGGTCAGGCAGAAATGCCGGTCAGCAACGTTACACTCAGCAATGTGGTTGCAGAAAACACCCGCGAAGAGGCGGTTCAGAACGTTAATGTTGGTGGTTTTGAGTGGTATAACGCATAAATTATCAGCAATGGTGGCAGGATAACTACTGCCACCTTGTCTACTCAACCGGCGTCAAAAACTCATAAAAACCGGCAACACCGGCTTCAAGAAAGCTGTCTACCGGGCCGAATTCTTCTTCGCCTGAAAGGTAAAGCGCTTCACGGCCTTTTTCCAGCAGTGTGCAGGCCACTTCATCTTCTTCAGCGGTTTCCATGTAGGCGTTTTTCTCTGCCGTGAAGTATTCCGGCGATTTTACATGGAATGCTTTCGGATAATAAAACTCTACGTGGTTAGTACAGTGTCGCGGACCGTCCGGATATACAGTGCTGACAACCAGTACTTCGGGATACCACTCAATCATGATGTTGGGATAGATAAAGCACCAAATCGCACCGTACCGGGGGAGGTTGCCGGCGAAGCGCTCAGCCAGCGCATCCTGGAAATGGCGGTAGTGAGGTGTTGTCGCTTTCAGTAAATCCTGTCCCAGTCCTACTTTCTGAACTGAGAAATCATTGCCAAATTCCCATTCCAGGTCATCGGCTTTCACGTACTGTTTTAAACCCGGGTGCATAGAGAATACGTGGTAATTTTCCAGGTAAATCTCGATGAATGTCTTCCAGTTAAAGTTATAGCGGGCCGTTTCCAGATCAGCGAAAAAATAATCATCGAAGTTAATGTAACTGCTAAGACCCAGTGCTTCTAAGTCCATGTCCGGCGCGCGGTCGCGGAAGAGTAAGCCGTGCCAGTTTACCAGTGACTCTTTTTTCAGTGCACCGGTCTGCTTTTCGCCAAATTGCGGTGTGCCACGCAGCGTGCCCAGGTTGTCATAGCCCCAGCAATGTAACTTACAGATGATGTTTCGGGTGCGCCCGGCGCCTTCAAGCAGTTTTGCCTGTCTGTGCAGACAAACATTCGACACGATGTCGTAACCATCACCCTGATTAAAAAGCACATAGCGATCATTCAGGTGAGGCAGGGTAAAGTAGCTGAACTTTTCAGGTACCATAAGAGTGTGGCCTGCATAACGCAGCCCTTTTTCGAAGGCAAACTTAACCTCAGCATCGGATGATGCAGCGTCGAAATAGCTCTTCACCGGCGGATATTGAAATGCCATTGAGTTCTCCGGCAATGACAAAAAAGTAAGCTGCAAGTCAGGCTGGCAGAGTAGGATCCGGCTTACCCGAATTTGGCGCATTTTTACTCTGTAAATGAGTCCGCGTAAAGAATAATTTTTAAATAAAATGGTGTGAGGCTAACCGAAATCTCAAGTGTTGCTCTATTTGAGATAAAAAACCGGCTGCAGTGGCACGCTGACGGGGCTGTTATCGGGATTATGGTCCATGATGTCGCCCATATATGCCCACCATTTTTGCATTATTGCCTGCTCTGGCAGGGTATCCATTTTGTGACTTTCCGGGCGCTTAAGTGTGGCGAAGAGTTGCAGCGTTTGCGGATGCAGGAAAATGGAATAGTCTCCTATTCCGGCCTCTTTCAACAGCGTCACCAACTCCGGCCAGATTTCATCATGGCGTTTTTCATATTCCGCTTCAAAACCGGGGCGTAATTGCATTACAAATGCGATGGTTTCCAAAGGTTGCTCCTGGTAAGTAAACAAAGAAAGGCTTCCTGTCAGGAAGCCTTATGTAACATAGTTAGCTATGTCGGTCTCAGAACTGGTAAGTCACACCTACAGCGTACTCACGTCCGGACCACTGCAGATCTGATAAACGGTGCGGGCCTGCAGTATAAGTTTTCACTTCACCGGTTAAGTTACGACCGTCAGCGTATAAGCGCAGGTTTTCTGTGACGTTGTACACAATTTTTGCGTCCAGATAGCCGGAATCATCAACGAAGACGGGGTTCCCGGAACGGTCTGCCGGCGATGCCAGGTATTCGTCGCGATAGTTGTATGCAAGGCGAACACTCCACATATCCGTTTCATAGAACGCCGTCAGGTTATAGCTGTTTTCAGATTGTGACGGGAAGGGCAGTTCTTCACCGTTTAACTGGTTGAACAAACCAACATCATCAGCAGACATGCGGGTGTAGTTCACACTACCGCCGAAGCCGTCGAAGGGCGCCGGCAACCAGGTGAATACGGTGGAAGCCTGAAGCTCGATACCCTTGGTGGTTACACCTGAGCCATTGATTTTCTGGCGCACATCAAACAGACGGCCGTCGCCGAAGAAGTCCACGTCAAAACGGGTTTCTGCATCAATGATCCAACTGGTGATATCTTTGATGAAGTAAGCACCGGAGATGACTGAGTTCTCATCGGGATACCAGTTCAGTGAAATATCAAACTGATTCGCACGATACGGGTTCAGAGCGGGGTTACCGGCAGTACAGTAATCGTGAATATCATCTTCAACAGAGCGTCGTGTTTTATAAATGGTACAGTCAGCGTTCACGTTCAAGTCGGTGGTTTTTGGCCGTGACATAACTTTTGCTGCACCCATGTAAAGCACCAGCTCATTAGGAATGATACCGAGGTTCACGTTTATGCTTGGCAGCGTGTCGCTGTATTCACCGTCAACAGTTTTACGGCCCTCGAAATCCTCCGGATGATCCGGATCTTCCACACCTGCTAAGTCTTCGCCGGTAACCGGGTCTGTGAGAACATCACCATTCTCATCAACCTGGTCAACAATAATCCGCTCCCAAACGTTACCGTTTGCAGCCGTTTTCGTTTTAACGTACCGCACACCGGCATTACCCCAAAGACGCATTTCACCCACGTAAGTCTCGAAGTTACCCTGCAGATAGATGGCCTGGGTTTCTACCGATACGTCGTAGTTGCCCGAACGCACATCGAGATCTTCACGGGTTGTGTTGTCGTCCGAAATAGCCTGAATTGCATCAATGAAAGGCTGGGTATCAACGGCCTGATAAGAGCCTACGGTACTTACCGGTAAATCATAGCCGTCAAACAACTCATCTGACTGGAAAGTATTGCCGCTGATCAGCGCAATCTGATCATCAACGGTCCACTCAACACCATTATATTCCTGACCCACATCACGAATGATGTTGTACTGATAATCGGCGTTGATTTGTTCCTGTTTCGTGTACTGCACACCGGAGCGTACCATAGTGATGAAATCTGAATCCGGCACATAAGTGAAATCCAGTTTTGCCATGGTTTCGTCTGATTCATCGGTATGCGGTGCATATTTATAGCGTGAGCGTGAGCGGTAGCTGCCCGGGTCGTTTACATCAAAACGGTCGGAGGTATCGGTAGGGTCATCGGCATTATAAAAATAGCCGTCGTTGAAATCCCATTCCGGCATGCCTTCATCATTCAGCGTAACAGCAATGCCCGCAAGACCTTCGGCAGTAATATGGGTATCCCGGGAATCTATGTCCTGCTTAGAGTCTGATTTGGAGAGCAAGCCTTCTACGCTCCACACATCGGCATCATATTCAAACCCGGTTTCGAAAATAGACGTTGTCTGATCCCAGGCGAAATTCAGCGTACGGTTGGTTACACCGGCGGCAATGGTCTCAAAATAGGTCACATTGTGCTGGTCATCAACCACTACAGATGCCGGATCGACACGGGCGGCGGAACCTGATTCCAGGTGCAGGTTCAGGTCAGTTGCGGTCTTGTCACGGTCGTTATAGGTGTAACCCACATGTGTCTGGAAACGATCATTGAAACGGTACTGTACCATCAGGTTGGCGCTGATCCGGTCTTCCTCACGACCCCAGATACCGTAGCGGGGGATACGGGGTGAGAAGTCATACCATTGTTGCTCACACAGGTTCTGATCACTGGATGTGGCACAGTCTGCTTTGTCAGTAATGTCTGCAAAATCCTGATTCACGAACGTCTTTTCTGCGGTGTTGTCGTAATCATCGAACAGCATCCACTCGGTATTCCGGATAGCATGGATCATGGTGTTCTTTTTCTCACTGGTTACGTTCGCCAGTACACCAAAATCTTCATTAAATTTGTATACGCCAACAAAGTTAAAACGGTTATTGGGCTCGCCGGTAAGGTCGTTGTACTGGCCTTCGGCGTTCACAGACAGGAAGTTCTCAGTAAACTCGTTAGGTTTACGGGTGTTAACCTGCACGGTACCACCGATACCCCCTTCAGTTAGCCGGGCTTCTGAACCTTTAATTACATCCAGTGAGCGGATGAGTTCTGACGCCATGGCGCGGAAGTCGACACCACGGTCGCCGCCGAAGCCCTGGGCTGATACATTGTTAACTTCTACACGGAGCAAGCCGGGCTCAACGCCCCGGATACTGATTGACGCACCTTCACCAAAATCACGGTCAAGTTGAACGCCGGGAATACGTTGCAGGGCTTCACCCACGTTTTTGTCAGGGAACTGGCCTACATCTTCAGCTACAAGGGAGTCCATAATGGTGCCTGCCATCTTCTTACGGTCGATAGCGCCACGCTGACTGAAACGGATACCTTTGACTTCAATAACTTCTGTTTCGTCATCTGCATCTTCTGCTTCTGCAGTTTCAGCGTTATTGGCATTAGCAGTAGCGGACACCTTAATGGCGTCTTCCTGCTGCGTAGCGGTATTCTGCTGTGCAAATGCCGGGACTGCTGCCAGTGAAAGAGACGCACAGGATCCTGCAATCAGTATGTTTGAAATAAGTGTGGCAAGTGGCTTGCGGGCAAGGGTAGGGTTTTGCCCTGTGTTTCTTCTGTTGTCCTTGAAGTTTTTCATTTTAACCTCGATTTGCTGTTATCGGCCAAGTTCGATGTAAGTCTTCCGTACATGTTTTTAATATTTTGTTTACATCGAAAATGATGGTAATCCCGGCCCAAAAAGCCGTCAACACAGCCCAATCATTTCCAATCAAGCGTTTTCATCCACAATCAGCCGTCAAGGGATAAATAAGCTTTTAACTATAAAGTTCCATAATTGAAATGAGAGCTGTTGGTGTTTGTTTAAAGCTATGATTAATAATGGTTTTTAAGGTAATAAAATAAGCAGTTTTGATGTCGTTTACCGGTGTGTCAGGTCAGTCATCGTGCTTTTCGGGGGCAAAATTACCGGTCAATAGTGGCCAAAACTATTTTCGGAAAAGTACAAAAAATTCAATATATGAAACTAACAGGTTTTTAAATCTGTTTTGACGGCTGGTTTACAATTGTTTCGCGGGAATTGCCGGTGTAAAAATAGCAGGATAAATTGCGTGTTTGCCCGGAGGGTTGGGTACAGAGGATTGAGCAAACACGCTTGAAAAGGGTTGAACTACAATTGATTATCCAGAAAGGAAAGTACCTTGTCGATGTTGCCGGCAGATGTATTCTCAAGAATGATCTGAATATCCGGTTTAAATCTGGCCAGCCAGGCAAAAAGATAGCGGTGATTCATCTCTCCTGTGCCGGAAGGTAAATCCCCGAATTTTTTGTGGTCTTTAGTGATGAAGTCTTTGCAATGCACTGCGACGATTTGCTGTCCAAGCTTTGCAAACATCTCATCCATGGCAGCCTCCTGAGAGACAGGCATATTTACCGGAAAGAAATTTACCGGGTCATAGATCACTTTTACATTGGAGGAGTCCACCGCCTCCAGTAACTGACACAAACGTTCCGGTGTATTAATAATGTGGTGATGGGCTACACCCTCTATACCGATGATTACGCCAAATTTCTCTGCGGTCAGGGCAAGCCTTTTCACTGAGGTAACCAGTTCATTGAACGCTTTCTCTGAATGATTATCGGGATGCCAGAGGCAATCTGGATTAATACTGCCGGTTTCCGTTCCCACGATTTTGCAACCGAAGTCGCTGGCAAACTGCAAATGCTCTTCAAACCATTGCAGCGATACTTCACGGATTTGCTTATCCGGATGCACGGGGTTGATGTAGCAACCCAGCACAGCAATATCGATATTGTGTGCAGCGAAGCAGTTTTTCACTTTGCTAGCAAAGCCCGGCGTGATGCGCCCGGCGTCCGGTCCCATAAAAGGAAAGGACTTGGGCAAAGCCAGTTGCACGCAGGACACATCATACTGGCCAATGCGGTTGCAGACTTCCTCAATACTGCCCTGACCAAAATCATGGGCGCGTACGCCGATATTCAATGCACTCATGTTTACAGACCCAGCATAGGTTTTAAGCGCTCAGCGACTATTGCTGCAGTGACTTCTGCGCCTTCTTTGCTGGTGTGGGTATGGGCATCACCAAAATAGCTGTCGATCAACTCATGGGGTTTACCGTCGTAAGCGCTTGCAACCAATTCGTGTAAATCGATGAAAGCCGTGTTGCCAGTGCGGGCCACCGCCTCTGCCCATTGGGGATAACTGTCACGGGCGCGGGCAATACGAAAGCCGTTGTCTTCCCATTTTTTTCGGGGAACCGGAGAGCAAATTACCGGGATGACGCCCTGCGCTTTGGCCTCTCCAATCATCTTACGTAAATACCAGCCATAGGTGTGAACAACTTCAGGTTCGCCGGTAAGCATGTTCTCAATACGTTTTTGCTCCATGCCTGTGCCCTTAATGGTACCGCGGGCTCTGGAGTCATCGTTAAGCGCGCCGGCATCATTATGGCCAAACTGTAACAGCACAATATCGCCGGGCTTCATCATATTCAGTGCCCGTTGCCAGTGTCCGCCGGTGACGAAAGTCCGGCTGCTCAGGCCTCCTACAGCGCGGTTAACAAAGTTCACATTGGCATCAGGCAACGCGCCGGCAATGAAATCACCCCAACCCCACTGACCGCCGGCACCATCGCCACGACCATTTCTGACAGTAGAATCGCCCACCATAAACACACTGCGCAGTCCCTGATTTTGCACCACGGGTAAATTAACGAAGGTCCAGTTGTTCGCAGTAACCGCATTACCGGCTTCTGAATACAGTGCCGGTGAAAGAGAAGGGCGCATACCTTTTATGGCAGCGACAACGACTTCAGCGTGAAGCTTTGCCCCCTGCGTATGAAAGTGAGTATGATCCTTTGGATAAAGCGCAGCGGTTTCTTCCTTGCCAAGTGCTTCTAACTGATCAGCCGCAGCGTTGGTCACGTCAATAAAAGGTGTGTGCAATTCCATGGCCAGACTGTGCATCCAGCCACCATATTCACCGGAGCCCCGTTCGATACGATCGCCATGCCAGATGTTTCTGGCGGTCAGCGACAGTAAAACAGGGATAGCCTTTTTCTGGCGGACATCTGCCACCATCTGACGGATATAGTGGCCGAAAGAAAATACCCGCTCGTCTTTGTCAGTCAGCAAATTGTGTATGTCGCGGTATTCTTCAGTCAGAGACTTTAATGTCCCTCTGGCTCTGGAGTCGTCATTAACCGGGCTGGCATCATTGTGACCGAACTGGATAAGCACGATATCCCCCGGCTTCACATCGTTAAGTAATTTGTCCCACCAGCCTTCAGCAATAAAGGTCCGCGTGCTGCGGCCTCCTTTGGCACGGTTATCAACGGTGACTTTCTTGTCGTCGAAGTATTGCTGAAAAACCGCTCCCCAGCCCTGGTGATCAGTATTGTTGTATGTGGCAGCAGTGGAATCGCCGGCGATAAAAATGGTGGCTGGTGTCAGATGCTTTTCGTCATCTGCCAGTGCGGTAAGGGAAAACACCGCACAAACACTGGTAACGAAGAACGCGAAAACGGGGCGTAAGAAGCGTGGTAGATAAGGCATATTATTTCTCTGCTTTGTCATGTTGCGATACACGTAGGTAACTGGCCAGGTCTGATTGCTGACGGCTGATTTCATCCACTATAAATTGAGCGAATATCCCTGCGCCGTGTTCGTTTGAATGAGTCTGATCGTCATCCACAAAATAGGTTTGTGCTTCAGCCTGTCCCAGCCGGGTGGCCCAGTTGTGGGAAAGCGACATTAAATCAATGTAGGGGACATTTGCGGAGGTGGTGATCTCCGGCAGCACGTCCCGCAAAACCAGATCGCCGTATATGTGCTGTTGCGTGAGAGAAATATTATGATTGCGGATCATCGGGGAAATCACAACAGGAAGTGCTCCCTTACCCTGAATGGTTTCAAGTAACCCGGTCAATCGTGACACGTAAACGGACTTTGGGGTTTTCTTATCGTTGTGTCCGAGCTGGATCAGTACCCAGTCATCAGGCTGGATCTGTCCCGCCATTTTCTGCCAGAGCACACCATCGGGCACTGCGAATGCTTCGGTGCCTTCTCCGCTGTCTGCATAGTTAATGACAGTCATTGACGGCGCAAACCAGGCTGGCAGCAACTGCCCCCAACCGGTATAGCGATCTTCGCTGGCCTTTGACCATTGCAGTGTTTGATCGCACACCGTTGAATCACCGATGATAAACAAAGAGCGACTGTTCCTCATTGGTGTAACTTCAATACTGCTGATGGTATGAAGGGGCTGCATAAAGGTAAGGTTCAGGCCGTCCGTTGACGGCTCGCTGACATCCTGAATGGGCTGGCCCTCCGGGTCGCGCACATTAACCGCGAAGTAAGCGGTGGAAGGACCGGGGTTAGCAGGCATTTCGCTGGCGACCGCCGGAGTAAACATTTTTCTGCGGCTCTCTGCGTAGATATCTGACGACAGGGTGCCGATAACTGCGACCTGGTAATTGCCCGTGCCGCCCCCCAGTTTGCATGTTAACGGTTCACCACTACACACTGATTTAAGTGAATCTGCTGACCAGTGCGTTGTGTCGTCACCATAAGCGTTAAGCAGTGTCTGCAGTTCTTCTTCGGTAATGGGAATAGCACTGCCATGACGGGTGCCTGCAGGCAAATTAAGCTGAGGCGTTTTGTCTTCAAAGTGAACAAAGTCTTTGGTGAACATAGCACCAAACCGGTGTGTCATGTAGGCATCGTAATACACCAGGAAGCCGTCTTTTACCTTAAGCGTCGTCGGGCCTTCTACCCACAAACTATCCGGAGAAAAAGACGATTCAGTGAACCTCCACGGCCCGTTGATATTGTCACTGAAAGCCGTATGCAAGCGTTTGGCGGCAGGATAACGGGTCTCGTCTTTAATCAGCATCACGTATCCTGAATCCAGCGCCGTAATGTTGGCATCAATGACATTAAAGTCGGGCTGATAGAAGAGGGTGGTGGGGGTAAATCCGGCGAAATCTTTCGTGCGTGTTGCATAGATGCGATGATCCCAGCCTTTATCTGCCTGAGCCTCAGTTTGAGGATATTTTCCGGCCAGGGTCGATGCCCAGAAGATGACAAACTCCTGCTCAGTTTCGTCATAATAAATTTCCGGCGCCCAGGCATTTTTAGCGGCAGGATAGGACGACATCACAGGAACAAATTGCTGTTCACTCCAGGTGACCAAATCATCACTGTGAGCTATACCAATACCTTTGTCTTCCCAGCCGGTGGTCCACACCATGTGAAACGATTCCGGTCCTCTTATCAACGTGGGATCCCGCATCAGCTTCGTGCCGGCGTCCGGTGTTAAAACGGCATTATCGTTATTCAACGCTATCCAGTTCAGACCGTCTCTGCTGTATGCCAGGTGCAAGCCGTCCTCACCGTTGCCTCTGAACGATGCAAACAGGTACGCGGTGTAGTCAGGTCCGGATTGGGGGGGAGGGGATTTGGCACAGCTTGCCAGGAAAAAAGCTGTGAAGGTAATGATGCTTGCTAAAACAGCGGTGCGGCTGGCAAGCCTCGCGGCAAATGGATTGGTTAGTTTCACTGTGATTCATCCTGAAAAGTACAGTCAAATTCAATCACAAGGGTTCACAATGCGTAAACAGGTATGTAAAAATAATTTCACATTTGAACCGGCGGGTTCAAAATTATTTTGCCGGTAAGGAGATAAGTGCTGGCGCGTTCCTGTCAGTAGTCAGCCAGTTACTTTCAAACTGCAACTCAGTGACCTGAATGACACTGCGTCTGGACTCTGCATTGTCTTTCTCTGCATTCTCTCCCACTCTGCCGCCATGGGTGAAATAGAACAGCCAGGCGCGGTCATTTTCAACCACTACGTCGGGATGGCCGCCATTAATACCGTCGTCTTTACCTGTTCCGGGTTCCGCCAGTAAATAGCCGGTTTGTTGTTCCCAGCGGGTTAAATCAGTAGAGCGGTAAACCGCCAGCCCTCGCCATGCGTCAACAATCAGCCACCAGTAACCTTGCCACTTAAAAGCAACCGGACCTTCCCCGCGACAGGCCAACTGAGCTCTGCCCTTGTCCTGCCAGTGATATAAATCGTCGCTGTCAGCATAGTACACAGACTTCCCGTCAGGCTCGTTGTTGTAAAACATGCGCCAGCCACCATCCGGCAGGGCGATGACATCGGCATCAATGACTTTCTCATTGGCCAGCTTCAATGTTGACTCGTAATGCCATGACAGCATGTCAGTACTGGTGAAGTGCGCGATGGTGCGGGGATGAGCCCAGTCTGTAAATACGCCGGGCACAATGGTGAGATACATGTGCCAGGTTTCTTCATGAAAAAACACATCCGGTGCCCAGTAGGTAATACTGTTATCACCGGAGTGGGGATAGTTGATAACAGCATTGCGCTTATAGCGCCACGTCACACCACCATCCGCCGACTCAGCGATACTGATGGGGGTACCGTGAACCCATTCAACACCTTCGGGGTCTGGCATATTGGCACGCCGGTTTGTGTAGTACATGAACCAGCTGGAGGTGTGAGGATTCCATACTACTGTGGGATCGGCGGCGCCGTCATAAACGGGGTCACGGTAAAGTGGTTTCGGAGCTGCCTTACTTTGTACAGACTGTGTTTCAGACACGCTTCTGACACCGGCACAAGCTGTCATTAAAGAAACAGCAAGGCATAGAATAATTGCTTCAGGCTTCATCCCTGTCCACGTTAATGAGTCGTCAGTGAGTGGAGCGAGTGTAGAGCGGGCCTTGTTCTTCAGGCAAGGCTGAACAGGCGGCTTCAACGTTTTGTTCCAATAATGAAATTACCACCCGGTTTGTCAGCTTATTGCGTATCGGCGGGGATTGGCTCACAATGGCTAAAAAGCAGTGAACCACATCATAACGAAAATAACGCATGAGCGACGAAATCATTATCAACCGGGATGGGGTTGAGCAACTTCCTCTACGCCGGTTTACCGAAGATGCCTATTTAAATTACTCCATGTACGTAATCATGGACCGGGCATTACCTCATATCGCAGATGGCTTAAAGCCCGTTCAACGCCGCATTATTTATGCGATGTCTGATCTTGGTTTAAGCGCAACGGCAAAATACAAGAAGTCAGCCAGAACCGTGGGTGACGTATTAGGTAAATTCCATCCTCACGGTGATTCTGCCTGTTACGAAGCCATGGTACTGATGGCCCAGCCGTTTTCATACCGCTATCCACTGGTAGACGGACAAGGAAACTGGGGGGCGCCGGATGACCCCAAATCCTTTGCTGCCATGCGTTATACAGAAGCCCGTTTATCCCGTTTCAGTGAAGTGCTGCTGAACGAGCTGGGGCAGGGCACCGTAGACTGGATGCCTAACTTTGACGGAACGCTGAAGGAACCTAAAGTTTTACCCGCCCGTTTACCGCATATTTTGCTAAACGGCGTGACAGGAATTGCGGTAGGTATGGCCACAGACATTCCTCCTCACAACGTGCGGGAAGTTGCCAATGCCTGTGCCATGCTGCTGGATGACAGCAAAGCCGAATTAGCTGACGTACTGGAGCATGTACAGGGACCGGATTTCCCGACCGATGCAGAAATCATTACCCCGCGGGCAGACATCCGGAAAATTTACGAAACCGGACGTGGTTCAATAAAAATGCGCGCGGTTTACACCGAAGAAAATGGTGACATAGTTATCACCGCACTGCCTCACCAGGCCTCCGGCGGCAAAGTGTTAGAACAAATTGCTGCGCAGATGCAGGCGAAAAAGCTGCCTATGGTAAGTGATTTACGTGACGAATCTGACCACGAAAATCCAACCCGTCTTGTTATCACGCCGCGTTCTAACCGTGTGGACAGTGAACAGCTCATGCAGCATTTGTTCGCAACTACAGATTTAGAGAAAAGTTACCGCGTAAACCTGAATATGATTGGTCTTGACGGCCGTCCTCAGGTGAAAGATTTGCGCACTATTCTGGCTGAATGGCTGGTTTACCGTAAAGACACCGTGACCCGCCGTCTTCAGTACCGCCTGGATAAAGTGCTGGCGCGTCTGCATATTTTAGAAGGTTTAATGATTGCCTTCTTAAATATCGATGAAGTGATTGAGATCATCCGGACCTTTGATGAGCCGAAAGCAGAGCTTATGCGCCGGTTCTCTCTGTCGGATAAGCAGGCCGAAGCCATTCTGGAACTGAAATTACGTCACCTTGCGAAGTTAGAAGAGATGAAAATTAAAGGTGAGCAGGATGAGCTGGAAGAAGAACGTCAGAAACTGGAAACCTTACTGGGCTCTGATCGCCGCTTAAAAACACTGATTAAGAAAGAAATTCTGGCTGATGCTGAGAAGTACGGTGATGATCGCCGTTCGCCGCTGGTAGAGCGTGGCGAAGCCAAAGCCCTGTCTGAAAAAGAGCTTATCCCGTCCGAAGCGGTAACCGTAGTACTGTCGGAAAAAGGCTGGGCACGATGCGCCAAAGGCCATGACGTAGACGCAGAAGGATTAAGCTACAAAGCCGGTGACGGTTTCCTCGCGAGCGCGAAAGGCCGGAGTAATCAGCCGGCAGTGTTCCTCGATACCTCCGGCCGGGCATTCTCCTGTGACGCCCACGGCCTGCCTTCTGCCCGCAGCCAGGGTGAACCACTGACCGGACGGTTCAGCGTAGTGGGAGGCGAACAGTTTACTGATGTACTCATGGGGGATGATGAGCAGCGATATCTCATTGCATCCGATGCCGGTTACGGGTTCGTCGGCAAATTTGCGGATATGATCAGCAAAAATAAAGCCGGTAAGGCTTTCTTAAGTTTACCCACCGCAGCCAAAGTGATTACGCCGCAACGGGTAAATGATATTGAATCCGACTGGTGCTTAGCCATCTCTAATGAAGGGCGTATGTTGCTGTTCCCGTTACGGGATTTACCCAGCCTTGCGAAAGGAAAAGGCAATAAAATCATTAATATCCCATCAGCGAAAGCACAAACCCGCGAAGAGTTTGTGTGCTGTTTAGCCGTTGTACCAGATGGCGCATCGGTGAAAGTGGTTGCTGGCAAACGCAGCATGACACTGTCACCGGCTGACCTTGAGCATTACCAGGGTGAGCGGGGACGCCGGGGCAACAAACTTCCCCGTGGTCTTCAGCGGGTAGACGACCTCATTGTTGAACTCCCCAAAACTGCTGCGCCTGAAACAGACAGCGAAGGCAACGACGACGCCTAAGTCTCTGCCTGCAATCAGCTTACCTGCTGCGGTTTAGACCAATTATTGAGTTGTGGCCCGGTATTACCGGGCTACACTTAATAAGATTGGATAAAACAGGAATGTCCGTATGCTGGGGATTGTGTTCACAACGCTGGTTGAAATGCTGGAAGAAAAGGTCTCGCCGGAATTTGCTGATGAGGTGATTGTCGCGGCGAACCTTGAAAATGATGGTGCCTACACATCGGTAGGTTACTACCCCTTCTCTGAAATGCAGAAACTGGTTGGTGTGCTGGTGGAAAAGACCGGCAAGCCTGCAGAAGAACTGCTGCACGACTTTGGCTACTATCTGTTTGGTCGTCTTGCTTCCGCCCATGGCCAGGTGATGGCAGGGCGTAGCGGTATTCTTGATGCCCTTAGTGTGCTGGACAATGATATTCACGTCCAGGTACGCAAACTTTATCCCGATGCTGATTTACCAACTTTTAAAGTGTTGTCCAAAACGGATAACACCATGCTGTTAGAATATTACTCAACCCGCGAACTGCATTCTCTGGCTGAAGGTCTGATGGACGCAGCTGCCGATCACTTCGGGCAAACTATTCAACGTACAACAGTCAGATCAGACAAGCCCCATACCTATGAATTCAATATCACCGTTGAAAGCTGATGCGGACATGGACAAAGACAGCAAGGCGATTGCAGCGCTTGAGCGCCGTTTAGCCAGGGAAAAGCGTGCCCGGGTGCAGGCGGAAGCTTTGCTGACTGAGCGCAGTGTGGCTTTGTATGAGGCTCTGCAACAGAGTCAGGCAACAGAAACCCGGTTGCGCCTTGCCATGTGGGCTGCCCAGGAGTCTTACTGGGAATGGCGTGCCAGTGACGACAGAATTACCATCCGTTCATTTTCACTCCATTCCGCTAAAGAGTCTCTGCGGGAAAGTAGTCCGATTGATTTGCTGCGAAACATACACGAAGAAGACATTTCCAATCTGGAGTTTCAGTGGTCCATCGTACTGCATGGCGGCGAAGACCGGCTTGAGGTGTCCTTCCGTTACCGTTTCCGCGAAATGTTTCTCTGGATGCGTTTACGGGGCAGAGTGCTGGAACGGGATGAATTTGGTTCTGCAGTGCGGATTGTGGGCACCACCCGCGACATCACTTACGAACGTGAAGCAGAGCAGACCTTTCATCTGATGGCATCCGCCTTCGCAAGCTCTCGTGAAGCAATGCTGGTGTTGTCAGACGACTATTCCATCACTGAGTGTAACGAGGCATTCGTTTCTCTTATCAAAGTGCAGGATAAAAACATGACCCTCGGCTGGTCGTTAAAGGATTTGATCGTTGATGCAGACAAACATTTGTCAAAGCACGGACATCAGCAAATACGGTTTGAAACGGTGCTGGTAACACTTGATGAGCGGGAATTGCCGGTAGATATATCGCTGGCGCGGTTTGAAAGCCAGTATCAGAAAAAGCCCTATCTGATTGCCACTGTCCGGGACATTTCAGAGCGCAAATTTAATGAAACCCGCTTACGTCAGATGGCCATGCATGATGATCTGACCGGTTTGAGTAACCGCAACGGGCTGAATGAAGCTTTGGAAAACGCACTGGAATCCGGTCAGAACTTTAAGCTCTTGTTTATCGACCTGGACGGGTTTAAACAAATCAATGACGGTGCCGGTCATGAAACCGGTGACCGCTGTTTACAGGAAGTGGCCCGCGTCCTTTCCCGCATACATTACAACGGTAAAACTGTCACCCGCTGGGGGGGCGATGAGTTTGTGGTGGTATTGCCGGATTGTGATGAAGATCGTGCCAGCGCTATCGGTGAATCTGTCATTAAGGGAATAGAAAACCTCAAAATTGAGGCGCAGAGTACCGAGTTACATCTGTCCGCAAGTATCGGCATTGCCTGTCATCCGTTTGATGGCGGCAGCGTTGAACGCTTAATTCAGAATGCCGACGCAGCCATGTATCAGGCGAAGATTGGCGGTAAAGGGCGGGTGAGTGTTTACCAGCAGGGGTTATGGGAGAGTATGAAGGCGCAGGTCAGCATGCTGTCTGATTTACGTAAAACCATCGAGCAGGATAGCCTGGATTTCTACATTCAGGGTAAATACGATGTTGAGGGTGTGCTGAAATCCGGCGAGGTATTGTGCCGGTGGCAGTCTGCTATGCACGGTAACGTCTCTCCGGGCATTTTCATTCCGCTGGCTGAGGCGAATCAGCTGGATTTACAAATCGGGTTGCAGGCTTTGTCCCGCGCCTGTGACTACCTCACCGTGATGGCACAGCAGCATCAGGTAGTGCCACTCGCTGTTAACATCAGTGCCAACCAGTTATTAGATCCTCACTTTCCCGCTCAGGCAAAAGCCATTTGTGCGGAAAAAAAGGTGTCAGAGTCATTAATTGAAATAGAACTGACTGAGTCTATTTTTATGCAGGATGAACAGCGGGCAATTGGTGCACTTCAGGCGTTAAGGGATGCCGGCTTTGACCTGGCGCTGGATGATTTCGGCAGCGGATTCTCTGCGTTAAGTTACCTCAGAATGTTTGAGTTCAGTACGGTAAAGCTGGATCGCAGCTTGTTAAAAGACATCCATCATGACGCGAAAGCACTGGCGTTGTTTCAGGGCATTATTGTTATGTTGCAACGGTTAGAAATTCATACTGTAGTGGAAGGGGTGGAGTTGTCTGAATACCTGCCGTTACTTCGTGAAGCCCGGGTGGATTTATTGCAGGGCTTCTATTTTGATAAGCCATCCCGGTTCAGTGAATTCCTTGCAAGATTACCGGAACAGAGTGCGGTAACAGGCTGACCTTTGCAAAGATGGCTGGCGTAAATAAAAAAGGCTGCTTCACCTTTGGTGAAGCAGCCTTTTGCCAATGAAAGTACGGCAGATATCTGCTGTGTAATTACTTGGCGTTTGTGCTTTCGAAAATCTTGTCAGCAGACGCCGCAACAAAGCCCTGGTACAGTTTGCCGTCAGGCAGTTCGTAACGTTGTGCGAACTCATAAAAGCAGGATGGGATCTGAACCGTTTCCCCGTTCATTTCAACACCGGCTTTGTCGGCCATTGTCGATGACTGGGCTAGAAATACGTCTTCGCCACCTTTGATTTCGCCACCTGAGGTGTTAAGAACAAAACCTGCTTCCTTAAGCAGCGTGTTCACGTCAACCAGAGACTGTGTCTGGCTGAGATGGTTAACGCTCACGGTGAAGTGGTTAGCCTGGAATCCCCATGCCGCCATCCAGGCTGCATATTCAGATTCATTCAGCAGCGTATCGTAGTCTTCTTTAGACAGTGACCACTGAGGCCCTGAATAAAGAAACGTTTCGCTGGTGGTGATGCTTTCATCCATTTGCTCTACCAGCTTATGGATGATCGCCTGAGAGGCTTCTGACAGCTCTTCTACACGGAGTTCACTGATAAACACTTTAGGTTTAGTCAGGTCGGCGTGTTCGAAATGCTTTGCGGTCAGCTTTTTGGCTTCAAAGTCGTAATCGCCTTTCGCCTCATAGCCCAGCGCCAGAAAGTGCGCAGCGAGTTTATCTAACCGGCATTTGTCGAGATTAAAAGTACGGAACGCCACATGATCGTTCACGATACTGTCACTGTTTTCCTCACCCACCAGCAGCGCATGAATTTTATGGGCTGAAGGTGTGATAGCCACATATTTGTCCCACAGGCGGTCAAATAAGGTATCTACATTTGTATGCATGTTAACTGCGTCCTTTTGCTACAGCGTTAAACCCGGGCTTAATGTACCCGGCAGGGTGACTTTTTCCAGCTCAACAGATGCAACAGGGTATGCACAATAGTCGGCTGCGTAGTACGCGCTGGCGCGGTGGTTACCACTTTCGCCTACGCCACCAAAGGGGGCTGCACTGCTGGCTCCGGTGATCGGGCGGTTCCAGTTAACAATACCGGCACGGATACGCTGGAAGAAATAACGGTAGTCTTCTTCGCTGTCGCCCAGGAAACCTGCAGATAAACCGTAACGGGTATTGTTTGCTTCTTTGATTGCTGCATCAAAATCGGTGTAACGGATGACTTTCAGTAACGGTCCGAAGTGTTCTTCGTCCGGCAAGGCATCAAGCATGTCTGTCACGTCAATAATGCCGGGTGTCGCAAAGCCCTTGTTTGCTTCCGGCTGAGTCAGTTCCACAATCACTTTGCCGCCAAGAGAGACCAGCTCTGCCTGAGCATCGACCATCATTCTGGCCGCTTTGGCAGAAATCATCGCACCCATGAACGGCTGCTCCTGCGCGTCGTAGTCGCCAACTTTAATGTTTTTGGTGACTTCTACCAGGCGGTTCAGGATGGCATCTCCTGCTGCACCTGATGGCAGGAATAAACGGCGGGAGCAGGTACAACGTTGACCAGAGGTCACAAAGGCTGATTGCACGATGTCGTGAACGGCGGCATCAGTGTCGGCAACGTCTTTTACGATCAGCGGGTTGTTTCCACCCATTTCCAGAGCCAGAATTTTGCCGGGATGCCCTGCAAACTGCTCGTGGAGAATTTTACCGGTACGGGAACTACCAGTGAAGAAAAGGCCGTCAATACCAGCATGCGTTGCCAGTGCTTTGCCTGTTTCTACTTCGCCCTGTACCAGATTGAGTACACCAGCCGGCAGACCGGCTTTTTCCCACAGCTTCACCATGAACTCAGCCACAGCCGGGGTTAAATCGCTGGGTTTAAACACAATGGTGTTGCCCGCCATCAGCGCAGGTACGATGTGACCATTTGGTAAGTGGCCCGGGAAATTATACGGACCAAATACGGCTACCACACCATGGGGCTTATGGCGGATGAACGCCTGACCCGTGGGCATAGGGTTTTCAACAGTACCGGTTCGTTCATGATAGGCCTTTTCGGAAATACCGATTTTGCCTGTCATGGCGCCCACTTCGGTTGCCGTTTCCCATTCAGGTTTACCTGTTTCACGGGCAATGATTTTAGCCAGTTCAGGCTTGCTGTCTGCCAGCAGTTCACCGTATTTTTTGATGACAGTCAGGCGCTCGTCAAAGCTTTTGAATGACCAGTCTGTTAACGCATTACGCGCGGCAGCGATGGCCTCGCCAACCTGTGCTGCGGTGGCAGCTTGTCCTTCCCAGATAACCTGGTCTTTTGCCGGATCAACCGACTGAATAGTGTGTCCTTGTCCAGCGACCCACTCACCATTGATAAAGTGTGTAGTTTGCATGAATCAATCCTGTCGTTAGTCCCGAAAGCTGACTGGTGCAAAACGTACCATGTCGCCTTCGTTTATATTTAGTGCCGTTGCAGCCTGGCGGGAAATGGCAGCAACATTGTTTTCTTCGCTGACCGCCAAATCAGTGGCAACGGCGCGAAAATCCGCTACAGAAGTATTAATGATGTAACAGGTCTGTCCGCCTTGCGCTGCCGTCTGATCGTCAATGACCACCGGAAGCTTGCGGCTTGCCTGTGCTGTGCGGATATGGCTCAGATTCGCTTCTACTGTCGGGCCTGCGTCGAAAATATCTACGTAGCCACGGCAGCTGAAGCCTTCTTCCTGAAGCAGAAGCAGGGCGGGGCGGGTTTTATCATGAACCTGACCAATCACCGCTTGTGCTTCTTTACTCAATAAATTGACGTAAATGGGGTATTTGGGCATCAATTCCGCGATAAAGCGTTTATTGCCAATCCCGGTAAGGTAGTCCGCAGTGGGGAAATCCAGCGAAAAGAAATGCTCTTCCAGCCAGGCCCAGAACGGTGATTTACCTTCTTCGTCACTGACACCGCGCATTTCGGCAATGATGGTTTCCGAGAACCGTTCACGATGCTCCATCATAAACAAAAATCGCACTTTAGACAGGAAGCGACCGTTAACACCGCCTCTAGCCTGTTCACGCAGAAACAGCGTGCAGATTTCGGTGACACCGGTGTAGTCGTTACACACAGAGAGAATATCCACAGTATTGTGAATATTCAGCTCACGGGAGGCATGAACAACTTTACCCATGTGATAATGGTAAAACGCATCATCCAGACCTACAGCGGCCTCAATACCAGTGGTGCCCACCACAGTGCCTGTGGTGGTATCTTCCATAACAAAAAGGTAAGACTGATTGCCCGGTTGAACCACCTGTTCGGAAAAAGCGCTTTCTGCACGACTGATTTTTTTGCGCAGCAGCGTTTCATTTACCGGTAATGACGTAAAGCCAATACCGGACTCCACTGCGATGTTGTTCAGCGCGTCGTAGTCACCAGTGTTAATAGGGCGAATAATATACATAACCGCGTTTCCGGAGCCGTTGTTTATCAGGCGTTAACTACGCTGGCTACAGCGCGCTCAAAGCGTGCCATACCATCGCGGATTTCTTCTTCTGAAATGATCAGAGAAGGCGCGAAGCGCACTACATTGGCACCGGCCACCAGGCACATCAGTTTTTCGTTAGCTGAAGCAACCAGGAAGTCACGGGCGCGGCCTTCGTAGTCTTTGTTAAGGGCAGCGCCCAGCAACAGACCCTGTCCACGAATCTCTTCGAACACATTGTATTTAGCGTTGATCTCACCCAGCAGTTCACGGAACAGGTTTTCTTTTTCGATCACACCGTTTAACACTTCCGGCGTATTCACAACGTCAAGAGCGGCCTCAGCTACTGCACATGCCAGCGGGTTACCGCCGTAAGTGCTGCCGTGAGTACCGGCTTTCAGGTGAGCGGCAATTTCAGCGGTAGTCAGCATGGCACCAATCGGGAAGCCGCCGCCTAATGATTTCGCTGTGGTCAGAATATCAGGCGTCACGCCCAGACCCATGTATGCGTACAGTTTACCGGTACGGCCAACACCCGATTGCACTTCATCAAAGATCAGCAGTGCATTGTGCTTATCACACAGTTCACGCACGCCTTTTACGAAGTCAGGATCAGGAGAGATAATGCCGCCTTCACCTTGCAGAGGCTCCATCATAACCGCACAGGTTTTGTCTGAAATAAGCTTTTCAAATGCTGCAAGATCGTTGTAGTCACAGTGAACAACAGCGCCGGGCTTAGGGCCAAAACCATCAGAATACGCGGCTTGTCCGCCTACTGTTACAGTAAAGAAAGTACGACCGTGGAATCCTTTGTTAAAGGCGATGATTTCGTTTTTCTCTTCACCGAATTTTTCCAGTGCATAGCGACGTGCCAGTTTCAGTGCCGCTTCATTAGATTCAGCACCTGAGTTAGCAAAGTAAACGCGCTCGGCAAATGTGGCTTCAGTCAGCTTCTTTGCCAGACGCAATGCAGGTTCGTTGGTGAAAACGTTACTTAAGTGCCATAACTTGCTGCCCTGTTCGGTTAATGCTTTAACCAGTGCAGGGTGGCTGTGACCCAGTACGTTTACGGCAATACCACCTGCGAAATCGATGTATTCAGCACCATCCTGATCCCAAACGCGGGAACCTTCACCACGAACCGGAACCATGTTGGCCGGATTGTAGTTAGGGACCATGACCTCATCAAAGGTTGCGCGAGTTACGTTCATTATAGTTACCTCTTTTATCGGGCATCCGCTGTGCAAATGTGAAATTGTGCAGATGATGTTGGATGCGAAAAGTACGAATTAGCTATACAGTATGCCAGTTAATCGCCACTTTGTAACCTTGGCAATCCCGCTGCAGGCCTTGTTTTTAGAGGGTTTTAGCTTGTTTTGCATAAAAAGTGCATAAGCATTCAGCTTATTTGTCTAAGCTTATGCAATTTGTTAATAAGTTGAGTCAGGGCAAGTGGCGGCGGGGCGAAGGACGTACCGTGATTTTTAGCAGTATGAATGATTATCCAGTAAAAATTTTTGATTAAATTTTGTGGAAGTGCACGAAAAACGGCGATTTCGTGCACAAAAGACGTTAATCCAGAGGCGGATTCTCAATCAGAGGGAGCTGAAAGATGTCGGTGGATTTCAAAATGTCACGTTCGCTTCTGACAAAGCCCGTTTTATGCAGTGCCAGCGGGATTTCGTCTTTGTTCAGAAATTTACCCTGGTGCAACATACGTACAGCGGCATAAGCTTTGGCTTTCTTGTAAAGCTCTGTGAGATCGTGAGGGTGTTGATCATTCTCTGTGATTTCAATAAACGGCAGCGCCAGGCGCAGACGTTTAAATTGCAGTATCTCCAACAGCCTTGCTGTGAGCGGCTCAGAAAATTCCTGCTGCATAGCAATGAGGTAATTTGCCGATGGTTGTACTTTCGCCATCGCTCCGTGCTGTTCAGTGTCCTTTGCAATTTCCGCTTCTCTTAACAACGCAATCTGCGCCTGTTCAAAGGCTTTAAAATATAACCGTGACACCGCACACCGCCCCAGCTGGGACAGGAGCCCTGCAGTGAAGGCTTCATGGGGCGGTAAATCATAATCATCAGCCAGTGCGCGCATAGTCAGACCCGTTGACTGAGCGAATTGCATGATACGATTTTTAATGTCCGGATACGGATCGGTAATTTTCGGCAGAGCCCGGCGCAGAATCATGGCCGGCAGCAATAAACGGAGGTTTTCAATTCCGATAAAGCTCAGCGCCGTGCGTAAAGTTTCCACCGGAATCACTTTTCCCTTAGAGTCCTTACGACGAAACTTAGGTGCATTTACCACGGTCATGAGGTCATCGTAGAGCCATGGTAGTGCCGCAGCATGAGGTTCAATGCGGGAAATAGATGTGGCCCTGACTGACAGAATATCCAGCAGCGGTGCAACGTCATGACTCAGGTTAAGTACAGAGGTAAGGACCACCTCTGTATTGTCTATTTCATCTTTCAGCAACTCAAAAACATACTGATGAAGTTCGGCGTTAACACGGTCTAACAGACTGGCTTCTGACTGTGCCTGAAGCTGTTTGTTTTTAATGGCGACTTTTTCAACATGCAGCAAACGGCGACGAGCATCGCCCTGTTCCGACTGGGCAAACGCCACTTCCCCCGGACTGCGGCGTCCCATCATCTGAGACACCCGCGCAGGCGCAATGAGCAGGTTATCAAACCTCTCATTGATTGGGGGTAAGTTGTCAGGGGTATGCTCCACTACCGGGCGGCTCCTGCGTACGTCATTTTTATTCGGGGTGCTGTCGGATACAGAAAACGAAAGCATATCGGGCTACCGGAAAAATCATAGTACCCTGTTATCGGCCGGAGTATGACTTTTTTTGAATACTTTCTGAATATTATGCATCTGCCAGCGTAATAAACCGCTGCAAAATAGCGTGGCCATGCTCTGTCAGCAATGACTCCGGATGAAATTGTACACCCCACAGAGGTAATGTTTTATGGGCAATTGCCATAATTTCCCGTTTACCACTTTCGTTAATACACCAGGCTTCCACTGACAAACTGTCCGGCAAGGTTTCAGGTTCAAGTACCAGTGAGTGATACCGGGTGACAGTGTATCCGTCGGGCAAGTCGCTGAACATTCCTGTATTATTGTGGTAGAGGACAGAGGTTTTACCGTGCCTGACTTTATCTGCCCGTGTGACTTTACCGCCGAACACCTGACCAATAGACTGATGCCCCAGGCAAACTCCCAGCATGGGAATTTTTCCGGCAAAGTGTTCAATGGCGCTGAGCGTAATACCGGCTTCATCCGGCGTGCAGGGACCCGGTGATAACACCAGGTATTGCGGTGCCAGCGCGGTAATTTGCTCAAGGGAGATTTCGTCGTTACGCACCACTTTTACCTGCTGGCCCAGCTCAGTGAAATAGCGGGCCAGGTTATGGGTAAAGGAATCGAAGTTATCAATTAATAACAACACAAACTGACTCCGTATATTGTGCCGGCTTAGCGTGGACGGGGAATGAAGCCCAGTGTGTCGTAAACCTTATCCAGTGTGTTAGCTGCACGGGCTGAGGCTTTTTCTGCCCCTTTTTTCATGACTTCATCAAGATAAGCACGATCTTCCCGTAATGCTTTGAAGCGCGTTTGTACTGGCTCAAGCAGTGCAACGACAGCAGAAGCCACATCGCCTTTAAGGTGACCATACATTTTATCCTCGTATTCAGGAACCAGTTCATCAATGGAACGGCCTGTAGACAGAGACAATAATGTCAGCAGGTTAGATACACCCGGCTTTTCTTCAGTGTCGAAATAAATGCGTGCCTGCTCGTCAGAATCAGTTACCGCGCTTTTGATTTTCTTAGTGAGCTTTTTCGGATCTTCGAGCAAGCCGATGAAGTTTTTCGGATTGTCGTCAGATTTAGACATCTTCTTGCCGGGATCCTGCAGGCTCATAATGCGTGCGCCGAATTCAGGAATGAACGGGTCCGGGATGGCAAACATATCGCCGTAGATGTTGTTCATACGTGTGGCAACATCACGGGCCAGTTCCAGGTGTTGTTTCTGGTCGTCACCTACCGGTACCTGATTTGCCTGATATAACAGAATATCTGCGGCCATCAGTGCCGGATAAGTGAAAAGGCCGGCATTGATATTGGTTACATTCTTCGCAGACTTGTCTTTAAACTGAGTCATGCGGTTCAGCTCACCCATCTGGGTATAGCAGTTCAGGATCCAAGCCAGCTGGGCATGTTCGGGTACATGGGACTGCACGAACAAGGTGCTCTTTTCGGGGTCAATGCCGCAGGCCAGGTATAAGGCCAGACCGTCAAGGCAGGCTTCACGTAACGCCGCGGGCTCTTGGCGCACCGTAATGGCATGTAAATCTACCAGCATATACAGGCAATCGTGATCATCCTGCATGGCAACCCACTGTTTTAGGGCTCCCATGTAATTACCGATAGTAAGTTGTCCTGAGGGCTGACAGCCACTTAATACAATGGGTTTGTTACTCATTTCCTGATTACCTGTACCTGCTGAATTCAGACGTTGTTTGCGGCGGCTAATTCCCGTCGCATGTCGTCAATTACATTTTTATAGTCGGGGGCATTAAAAATTGCCGAGCCGGCAACGAACATATCTGCGCCGGCTTCTGCGATGGCACGAATGTTATCGGTTTTTACCCCTCCGTCAATTTCAATACGGATATTTTTACCACTTTCTTCTACCCGCTGGTTAACTGCACGGAGTTTATCAAGGGTTGAAGGGATAAATGACTGGCCTCCGAAACCCGGGTTCACCGACATGATCAATATGTGATGCAGTTTGTCGATGACATGGTCAAGGTAATGAAGCGGGGTGGCCGGATTAAAAACCAGTCCGGGCTGGCAGCCGTTATCAATGATCAATTGCAGCGAACGGTCGACGTGCTGACTCGCCTCAGGATGAAAACTGATATAGCTGGCGCCGGCTTTGGCAAATTGTTCGATAAGGTCGTCCACCGGTGACACCATCAGATGCACGTCGATGGGAGCGGTAATGCCATATTTCCGCAATGCTTCGCAAATCATCGGACCAAATGAAAGGTTGGGGACATAGTGGTTGTCCATCACATCAAAGTGAACCACATCAGCTCCTGCTGCCAGCACTGCCTCCACGTCTTCCCCTAACCTGGCGAAATCGGCAGACAATATAGAAGGGGCGATTAAAAACTCTTTCATAGCTTCATACCTTATATGTTCTTAAGAACGCACCGGATAATAGCGCGGCAGACCGCGTTTGTCTTGTTTGCGGCCAGCATAAGCAGGGCCGGATACCGCAAATAAGTGCGAATTATAGTGTCGCAATGATATTTCTCACTAAATGTCATGAAATAGGATGAATAACTGCACCAAAATGGTGATGTTGTTCATATTTAGTGCGAACCATAATGGTGCTGTTCGGTTTTATTTAATGATAGATTTAAAATTTGTGAATAAAAATTCATTGTAATCAGTTGGTTATTCATCATTTTATGATTTTAATCAGATGGGCATTAGTTTTGCCTTATACGAGAAAGCTGAATAAAAACAATAAGACAGAAATCGTTCAATACGTACATAAATAAAATCCAACGGAGAACACATGAAAACTTCCATTCAAAAAACGTTGCTGGCTGTTGCCGTATCATCTGCAGCTTTACTGACTTCTGCGCCTTCTTTTGCAGAATTGAGTGCGAACGTAAGTGTCACAAACAACTACATCTGGCGTGGTCTGACTCAGACTACTAACGAACCTGCTGTTCAGGGTGGTATCGACTACGCTGACGAAAGCGGTTTCTATGCCGGTACATGGGTATCTAATGTTCAGTATGCGTCAGATGACGTGTACTCATACGAGCATGATCTGTACTTCGGTTTCTCAGGTGAGTCTGGTGACTTCACTTATGATGTCGGTTACCTGTACTACAACTACGATGAAGAAGCTGAATTCGATTTCGGTGAAATCTACGGTACTGTAGGTTACGGCGGTTTCAGTGCAACCCTTTACTTACTGGCTAACACTGAAGCTGATGAAGGCGAAGGCCAGGACTTCGGTTTTGCTCAGGCTTCTTACGTGTCTCTGGACTACGGCATGCCGGTAGCTTCCGGTGCAGAGCTGGGTCTGCACGTTGGTTATCATCAGGGTGACTTTGCAGAAGCTTTCAACGGTGTTGAAGGTTATGCAGACTGGGCAGTATCTATCGCGAAAGACGGTTTTACTTTCGCCATTACCGGTACAGATTTAGATGATGAATATCCGGGAGACGCTCTGGATAACGATTCAATCAAGTATGTTATTTCTTACGGTGTAGATTTCGAACTGTAAGATCTACATACCTCTTTTATAACGTTGAGAGTAAAAGCCCGGAGCATCTGTCTCCGGGTTTTTTATTTTAAATACAGCCATAAGGTAACTTCGCCTCCCGCGGTTATCCGAAGATGAAAAAAATGCCACTTTTCCTGTACTAACTTCAGCTTGTTAGAATTCTTATTGTCGCTATAATAAGGTTACTTTTTAGCCGGCGAAGACAATCATGGAAAAGATAAGTTTCTTTCGTAAATCACGCTTTTGCGTGAAAAAACCAGCAGGTGCTCTCGTTGCGATAGCAGTCATGCTGTCTGCTGCATTTTGCGATCCGGCTACCGTTACAAAAGCTGTATGCGACTTTCAGGATGAAGCGCAAACGGTAACTCAGGCAGCAGCCTTGCCCCGTGAGTGTTCAGCGCTGATGATGACTGAAGTCAGCTGGCTGGAATGGGCGTCCGGTAAGTCTACATCGTATCAGTTTCATTTCTTCGACCTGTTAGAACTGCTCTATGGCAATTCAGACAGAGATTTCCAACCCGCAGGTAAATAATGCTTATCAGCGGTAAACCTAAATCTCCCGGCTTTTTCGCCATGATTCTGAGCGTACTCGCCAGTGCATTTGGTGTGCAAAGCCAGCAAAATTATGAGCGGGATTTTAATCAGGGTAAGCTGGCCGGATACATTGTAACCGGTGTGATATTCGTTGCGTTACTGGTGTTGGGTTTGGCGAGTCTGGTAAACGCCATCATTAACTGAGTATTACTTTAAGCCTGTGTGCTTCAGCACCGGTTTTACCGGCTTCTTTCTGCGTTTGCGGGGTTTAGGGGGCGGTAAATCTGTCGCCGGAGCAAAATACGCCAGCAACTCAGCCGCCGGTTTGCGGTTTTCACCCTTCTGACTGATAGAGCGCTTTACCGACAATTCCGAAATTTCAGCACCGGCATACAGCTTCCTGGTCAGCGGAAGATCATGATTGGATATCAATACCGGTATACCCCGTTTCTTTGAGGCACGAATGGCCAGCTCTGCCAGCTTATGCTGTGAATCAAGGCCAAAACTTTTGGATGCATAACTGGTGAAAGCCGCTGTTTTGCTCAGGGGAGCATAAGGAGGATCACAATAAATTACATTGCCCCGTCTGGCACGACTGAACACCTTCTCAAACGGTAAGCAGGTGAACACTGCCTTTTGGGAGCGCTCGGCAAATACCATCATTTCTTCTTCAGGGAAGTAAGGCTTTTTGTAACGGCCGAAAGGAACGTTAAATTTGCCGGCAAGGCTGTAGCGGCAAAGGCCATTGTAGCCATGACGGTTCAGGTACAGAAACAGGATAGCGCGGTAATATTCATCTGCTGTGTGATTAAACTCTTCCCGCAGCGCGTAGTAAGTGGCTTCAACGTTATGTTTGTCTGAGAAAAAGCGGGACGCATCATGTACAACGGCATCCGGTTGGGCTTTCAGAAAGTTGTACAGATTAATGAGATCGGGGTTAATGTCGTTTAGCAAATAACGCTTGAAGTCAGTATTTAAAAATACAGAGCCAGCACCAACAAAAGGCTCAATCAACCGATTGCCCGAAGGAAGTTTGGCATTGATGTTTTCTACCAGGCTGTACTTACCGCCAGCCCACTTCAGGAAGGCCCGGTTCTTCTTCTGCATCATGCTTTTTGAATGTTACCCACGCGCACATCACGTTTTTAACGTGTTATAGGATGTTATTTGCTATTTGTCCCGGGCCAGCCGGATATTCAGTGACTATCAAAGCCATAATCGATTGTATCTGTCATCGGTGATCCCCACAACCTGCAATCGAATAACCGGTGCATTTAACGGCGAATTAAAGCGGGAACGATCAGATTTGCAGCAAAGTTGCAGGTGATAACGACAAATACGTTGAAGGTTAGCGGGCAGATGCTAAAAAGCGGTCGAGCACATTAGCAAAGGCCTGCCTTTCCCGCTGAGACAATGGCGGTGGGCCGGAGGTTTGCACGCCACTTGCCCGCATGGTGTCCATAAAATCACGGATATTCAGTCGTGAGCGGATATTCTCGCGGGTAAGTTCTTCACCCCTTGGTGTGACGACACAAGCCTGTTTACTGATGACTTCGTCTGCCAGGGGGATGTCTGAAGTAACGACCAGGTCGCCCGCTGATACCCGCTGTACGATTTCGTTATCGGCAATATCGAATCCTTTCTCCACCTGCAGGCGTGTAAGCCACTGGGAAGGCGGAACCCTGATCCCATGATTTGCCACGAAGGTAACCATGGTTTTAGTGCGCGGCCCGGCTTTGAACAGGATTTCTTTAATGGCAACCGGGCAGGCATCGGCGTCTACCCATATGCTCACAGCCATTACTGGCTTACCTTTTCAATTTCTTCCAGAACATTGCGGCCCCGCTTGATGAAGATTTTTTCACGGCCCTGAAAAGGCGGGATGGTGGCCACAGCATTGTTAGCTTCTGAAAAAGCGTCGAATTTGTCATTGTATAAAATAACAAACCAGTCACCGCCGTAACGCTGAGTGCGGTAAATCCAGATGAAGCTTTCCATGTTGTTGTCTTTGATGAACTCTTTCATCAGGGTCTCATCTTTCAGGCCGGCTAGCTGAACGATGTAATCATCTGCCTGAATACTGTTAAACAGTTGTTCATTGTCATAGTTGCCACTGCCACTGAATACCGGTTCTGCTCTGGCCGGTGTCTCAGGTACAGACGGCGCCGGACTGGTACGGGATTCGGTGACCTCAGCCGCACGGGGGCTTACAGAAGGTGTGGCAGGAGGTGTCACTCTTGCGACCTCACGAACAGGCTGTGCCGTTTCAGTTGCAGGTACTTGTGTACGGGTAGCAATGCGGGCTGGTTCGTCAGCCGGGGGCGGTGATACCTGAGCCGGTTCTTCCGGAATATCACGGATTTGTCCTTTAGGACGGCTCTCCAGCACCATAGGTTTGCGACCCACTTTAGCCTCGGTGATCAGCGGCTTCTCCGGTTCAGAACGTCTTTGAGGTTCTGGCTGAACTGGCTGCACCTTGCGGCCGGATACAAATTCATCAAAACCTGCTGATGCCATAGGCTCACGGGGAATGCTGGTTCTGACCGGTGTCACTTCCTGCACTTGTGCCGGCGCTTCTTCAATCTCTTCACGGGTATCTGTAATTGATGCAATTAACTCGTCTGCGGATGCGTTTTCAGCGGTTGTGTCAGAGAAATCGCTTCCGGTACTGAAAGACGAGGCTTCAGATCCTGTGTCAGTCTCCGCTTCTGCTGGTGTATCCTGCGATACCGGCACTTCCACTTTCTCAGCCGTCACGTCTTCGATAAAGCTGAGTAAGTCTTCCGGCTGGGCATTGTCTTCAGCAACTGATTGAGACTGGTCTTTTTCATCGATAGCGGCAACAGCCCTGTCCCAGGAAACGACAGGTTTATCTTCCTGCACGGCTTTTTCTGCAGGATCTTTCAGTTCATCAAAGGCCGAGCCCGGTTCAACGGAGGATACTGGCGGGAATTGGTCGTCAATAGGGCCAAACAGGGCCTTGATATCATCGCCGTACTGCATGTAAATCAGGCCACCGAAAACGGCAACAAACATCACTGCGACAAGTGAAATGAAAAGAGGGGAAGCCAGTACACTGGTACTTCTTGTTTGCAGATGTTCCTCCTGGCCATTGCGTTTAGCCAGGTGCTCGTGAAAAGCCTTACGTCGGTTCTCAATCATAGTATCTAACTCTGAGCCAGGTTGTTGAGTCGCCACTGACTGACTGCTTATAAGCAGAGGCGTATCGGTGTTTTTTGCCGGTAGCCATTTCCGGGCTCTCTCCGCCCAGGTTGACTCACCGAACAGTAATACATTCAAATGTTGCTTATTGCCTGCAAAACGGCTTTGCAGTACCAGATCCCACAGCTCCTGAAGCAGTTCGTCCGGTACATGCTCCGCCTGGGTAATGGTTATGAGAATGGGACCAACGTGCTCGTTAAGCCCTGCAAGCAACTCATTCAGCGGCCGTATATAGCTGCCAACCAGTGTACCCAGTAATTGTCTGCAAAGTTGACGACGATAATCTGACAGCTCCATAGTAGGATCGGCTGTCACGTAGGCGATTTCTGTCTCGTCGTGTTGCTGGAACACAAAAGATTCCAGCGTCTTTTTTTGCTGAGCAGCGGAATCCCCGCTTACAAAAATTAGTTGTGAAGAATAGTTGACCAGATATTCCAGTCTTTCATGCAATTCAGATTGCACCTGATTACCCTCAGCTGATTACTGGTGTTACGCACTTACCATTGAATGTCTGGCGATACTGATGCGCAGGTTGCCGGTCAGCGAAGAAGTTGCGTTAAAATTTCGTCGCTGACGTCTTTAGTCACAACCGCATGTCCGATACCTTGCGGAATAACAAAACGGATATTACCCGCTTCGACTTTTTTATCCCGGCGCATATGCTTCATGTAGGCATCTTTGTTCATGCTGTCGGGACCCGCTACCGGAAGGTCGAACGCTGCCATGAGGGCAGTAACTCGTCGAATTTCTGACGCATCCATCCAATTCAGTGCTTCTGCAGCCTGACACGCAATTACTGTACCAGCTGCTACGGCTTCACCGTGTAACCAATTTCCATATCCCTGTTCTGCTTCGATAGCATGACCAAATGTGTGACCGAGGTTAAGTATGGCACGTAATCCGCCTTCCCGCTCATCCTTGGCTACCACATCTGCTTTTATCTCACAGCAACGGTAGATGGCGTCTGCCAGTGTTTTAGTTTCCAGTGTTTTAAGCTTATCGGCATGATCTTCCAACCACTTAAAGAAATTTTTGTCATAAATTATGCCGTACTTAATAACTTCTGCCATGCCGGCCGCAAATTCTCTGGCCGGAAGGGTGGATTGGGTATCTGTATCGATGGCGACAAAAACCGGCTGGTAGAACGCGCCAATCATGTTTTTCCCAAGTGGATGATTAACCGCGGTTTTACCGCCAACGGATGAATCAACCTGAGAGAGCAGGGTGGTGGGAACCTGTATAAACGGAACGCCACGCTGGTAAGACGCGGCAGCAAATCCGCATAAATCACCGATTACCCCACCGCCCAACGCAATAAGGGTGGTATCTCTGGCAGCATTCATCTCCAGCAGACGTGTCATGATAACGCCGAATTGTTCCAGAGATTTATGTTGCTCACCATCGGGGATAATGATGGTTTCAATATGCACATCGCCACAGGCTGCTTTTGCTTTTTCAAGATAAAGCGGTGCCACTACATCATTTGTAATAATGACAGCCAGCGGGCCTTTGATATAAGGAGAGAGAACAGCAGGCTTTGAGAGTAAGCCCGCTTCTATGTGAATCGGGTAGCTACGATCTCCGAGTTCTACAGTTAACATCGACATCACGCAGCGCCCCTATTCCTGAATGTTACTTATAATCCGATTTTGCTGATGATTTGGTTAGCTACCGCACGGGCAGACTGATCATCAGTATCAACAATGTAATCCGCAACTTCTTCGTAAAGCGGGTTACGTTCCTCAGCAAGGTTACGCAGGATTTGCTCCGGTTCACCTTTTTGCAGCAGAGGACGACGCTTGTCACGTTGAGTACGGGCGACTTGCTTGTCGATAGTAGTTTGCAGGTATACAACGATACCCCGGGCAGATAAACGGTTACGCACAGCTTTATTGGTTACTGAACCGCCACCTGTCGCCAACACGATACCTTGCTTGTCCGTAAGATCGTTTATGACGTTTTCTTCGCGCTTGCGGAAACCTTCTTCACCTTCCAGGTCAAAAATCCATGTAATATCAGCACCGGTACGGCGCTCAATTTCCTGGTCGGAATCAAAAAAATCTAGGTGAAGTTCGTCTGCAAGGTGTCTGCCGATGGTGCTTTTGCCAGCACCCATGGGGCCAATTAAAAAGATATTACGTTTTTCAGCCATATTTGCTTATATCACAACTTTTATTCTGTTAGGGGTAGTGGTCTTGCCTTCGGGACTACCCATTCACTTGCGCCCGTTCACTTCAACAACAGGCACAACGCTTAAAACCTCGCTTTATTTTCGAGAGCGGGATTATCTCAGTTTCACGGGCAGCGATGCAAGTTTTGTTGTACTTTTAATCGATAGACTTTGAAATCAGCACGTTAGCGTTATAAATAACAACGACAGACCGGTTAACTGGTCTGCCGTTCGGGGTTATTTTGACGTTACGTTGTGAAAAGTCTTACAAAGATTCTGCTACGATCTTCGGTGTGACGAAAATGAGCAACTCCCGTTTCTGATACACAGAGGCGTTTCTTTTAAATAAATTTCCAACTACCGGTAAATCGCCGAATAACGGCACTTTGGATACATCTGAGGTACTGGTTTGCTGGAAAATACCACCCAGCACCACAGTTTCGCCATTATCTACCAGCACTTGTGTCTGGATTTCCTGCGTATCAATGGCAACCGCCGGGCCGGTAGATGTATCAACCGTTTCACCACGGGTATCCTGAGTAACTACCAAATCAAGAATGATCCGGTTATCAGGGGTAATGTGTGGTGTCACTTTCAGGCTCAGTACCGCTTTCTTAAACTCTACTGACGTAGCGCCGCTGGACGTCGCCTGTACATAAGGAATTTCTGTACCCTGCTCAATATAAGCTTCATGCTGGTTGGCGACTGTAATACGGGGACTGGCAATGATTTCACCTTTATTCTCCGACTCCAGTGCTGACAGCTCCAAATCCAGGATGTTACCGTCTATTAAATCGGCAATTTGAAAACCAATACGGGCGACACCTGTGGTGGTTACCGGCAGGTTCACATTCAGCCGGTCAGAAATGTCCGGCACGCTACCAGAGGAGGCGGAATCAGCACCTTCCAGTGAACCTGAAATCGCGCCGTTGCTTTGGGTATCTGTGATGCCCCAGCGTACGCCGAGTTCTTCATCAACATTGTCACGTACTGTGACCATACGGGATTCGATGAGTACCTGCTTGACCGGAATATCCAGCGCATCAATAACAGCGCGGGCTTCATCGATAGACTCCTGAGTATCTTTCAGCAGCAGCGTGTTGGTACGTTCATCAACTGTGACTGAACCACGGTCTGACAAAATGCCTCCATCCTGCGATTTCAGGATTTGCGCAATGGCATCCGCCTTTGCGTAATTCACCGTGATATTCGATGTAGTCAGCGGTGCCAGATCTGACACCTGCTTTTTCGATTGTAACTGGGCAGTTTCCCGCGCGGTCAACTCTTCTGCAGGAGCAACCAGCAGAATATTGCCTTCCATGCGCTTATCCAGCCCTTTGATTTTAAGAATCATCGCCAGTGCCTGATCCCAGGGCACCCCTTCAAGGCGAATCGTTACGTTGCCGGTAACCGTGTCTGTGGTTACCAGGTTGAAGCCATTGGTTTGAGCAATGATTTGCAGCACCTGACGAACCGGTACGTCCTGGAAGTCCAGTGAAATAGGCTTGCCTGAGTATTCCGGATCTTTATCAAGTTCAGCCAGTTCTTCTTTACTCATCGGCTGTAGTTCAATACGCAGCGTATTGCCCTGCTTGCGGTGGCGGGCCAGCACGGTGCCTTTGTAATTGATTACAAGGCTGGCACTTTCTTCGTCCTGGAAAGTCTCAATAGACTGCACCTCTGTGCCGAACTGAACCACATCGAGCTCAACCAACTGATCATCTCCGAGTTCAGTTTTGGGCAGAGTGATGGTGAGTTTTCCCTGTGCCTCAATGAGTTGCGGCGAAAAGTTGTCGTTATCAAATTCGATAACGGTGACAGCCATATTGTCGGCTTCACGGGAAAAATCGATATTGGTCAGGGTTGAGTTGAAGATCTTATCGACTTCAGCGTAAGGATCCAGCAGTACGGTTTCCTGTTCCTGGGCAATAGCCGGCGCAGCCAGGACATTAAAAATCACCAGCGCAGCCACAGAGCCACCCACCCAAAGCCATCTGCGGCTCCGTTTGTGCAGCTTTTTATTGAAAAGGTATCGCTCAGACATTGTTATTATCTCCTGCCGCTGCATTCATCGACAGCGTGGTTTGTTCCCGTTGCCAGCATCCCGCTCCGTCGGGTAGCAATTGTTCAATAATAATGGATTCGGTGCCAATTGACTTAATTTTTCCGTAAAACAAACCGACATGACTTCCTTCACGGGCTTTTAACAGGCTGCCCTCGTTGGTCTTGAACAATACCCAGCGTACACCCTGCGTGCTAAATGTGCCAGATAACGTCAGAGAATCAAGACCATACTTCTCAAGTTCTTCTTTTCTGCGGTCAAAATCAGGCTGTAAACAATTGTTGTTTGTGGCGACGACCACCGGAGAGGTGCGATCCACCGGACGGGCGAAAGGGCTTCTGAAAGAAGAGGCTTCATATTCAAAAGCAGGTTGGGATTTGAACTCAGGGTACGGGTCAACCTGTACCTGCGTTGTAGCTTTCACCTGCTGGATGTACGACACCAGGTCGTCCACCCGTGCGCCACAGGCGGAAAGTACAGAAACCACTACTGCCAGGAGAACAAAACGTGACGATTTTAACATCATGGCTGTTTTGCTCCCTGTTGAGAATTCATGGAAGTACGGTAGGTTTTCGCTTGCATCTGCAGATTCAGACGGTCCGCTTCGTGCACAATTTCAAAATCGTGAAGAGTAACGATCCTTGGTAAATCAGCTATTTCAGACACAAATTCACCAAAATTGTGATAGCCGCCTGATACCTCAATTTCGATAGGTAATTCAGTATAGAATTCCTTCGGCACTTCCTGCTGCCAGTTCAGTAACTTAAAAGTCAGGCCTGACGTAGTACCTACGTAGGTAATGTCGTCCAGTAGTCCCGGCGTTTCGTTACTGGTGGGCAGTGAACGTAGCATGGTAGAGAAATCGGCCTCAATTTGCTTTAACTGTTCCATGTAAGCATTGAGGTTCACCGCGATACGGTATTTGGCCTGGAACTGCATTTTCAGTTCCTGTTCTTCAATTTCTGCCTGTTCAAGCACAGGGAGCTTAGGTTTTACAATGAACCAGTAGCTCAATGCACCAACCACGATAATCACGAACAGCATAACCACCAGTTTTACTTCTTTCGACCAGATGGCAACCTGTTCAAAATCCAGTTCGTTGAGTTCTTTCAGCTTACTAAAATCAAAACTCATTTTTTATTACCTCCCGCAGAAGGTTGTTCAATGCGTGGTGCAACTTCCGGGCTGATATTAAATTTAAGTGTGAAGTCGCTTACTGCGTCACTGGCCGATGTGTCTGCTTTAATCGATGACAATTCACCGCCCGAAAATACCGGAGAGTTATCAAGCCGGCGCATAAAATCTGACAGGCGGTTGTTGGAGTCACTCAGCCCCTGTATTTCAATACTGTTACCCAATCTTCTCATAGAAGTAAAAGACACACCGGCTGGCAGGATTCTGGCCAGCTCATCAAACACCGAGGGAGCAACGTTCCGGCTGACCTGAAGCTGTTCAATCAGTGCCATGCGCTGTTCAATCGCTTTCTTCGCTTCTTTAATTTTCTGGATTTCTGCAATTTGCTTATTCAGAACAGCAATTTCTTGTTTGAGGTAATTATTGCGGGAATTCTGATTACGGATTTGTGCATCAATGACCTGACCCACAGCCCAGAAAATTGCACCGACAAAAATGGCGATGCCGAGAATAAGGATCAGATACTGTTGTTTTTGTTGCTGGCGTTGCTTTTCCCGCCACGGAAGCAGGTTTACATGTGCCATTCGCTAAAGCTCCGGCTGGCCAGACCCGCGGCAAGGGCAAGCTGGGGGGCCAGCGCCGCCAGTTTTTCCTGATCGAGTTTGGGATTAACGGTCATACCTTCAAAAGGATTAAATACTTCTATTTCCATACCCAAGTCCTGTCTCAATGACTCGACAAGTTCCGGTATGGTGGCACCGCCGCCGGCGAATACAATTTTCTCCGGGCGATCGCCGTGTAATGTAGACACGTACATTTGAATGGCCCGCTGGATCTGTTGCTGCAGATTGGCAGCAAAAATGGGCAGGGTATCCTGTTGCCAGTTACCCGGCAGCGTGCCCAGCAGAATTTGTTTTTCTACCTCGTCGGGCTCCATCATATTGATGGCCGCAAGATCCTGAATCAGCATATTCATGCCAAAAGCATGCTCTTTGGTGTATATCACTTCACCGTTTTGCCATACACAGATTTGCAGCAGTGAAGCACCCAGGTTGATACAGCAAATTTTCTCGTCCTCATTTTCCAGAGGATGGAAGTAAAACAGCGCATTACCCAGCGCATAGCCTTCCATATCAACTACTTTAGGCTCGAAGGGAACTTCTCTTACCAGAGTGATACGGCTGTCGACCAGGTCTTTGTGGGCAGCAGAAAGGAGCACATTGTCTTTGCCGGGATAGGTTTTACTGGGGCCAAGTACTTCGAAGTCCAGATACACTTCCTCGAGAGGATAGGGGATCAGGCTGTCTGCTTCGATTTCAATCTGACCTTCCAGTTCGAAATCAGACTGTTCCGGGTCCATGTGTACCACTTTACTGATCACAGACGAGCCCGCTACGGCAATATTGACCGCTTTAACCTTCGTTTTCAGTACTTTCTTAATTTTCTTCAGCGTAATACTGATGGCGTCGAAATCTTTGATTTCACGCTCGGAAAACGCCCGTTTAGAGATGGGCTCGCATGCGAACGCCTGCAGCACAAAGCCTTTGGCATTGCGTTCAATCAACACTGCTTTTATTTGACGAGTGCCTATGTCAAGGCCCACAATAGGTGGCAGCTTTTTCTTAAACAGCGATTTCATTTGCTGGCGTCCGGAATTTCAGAATTAATACTCTAAGGTAGAATGTAACGCAAAATATTTAAACTGTATGGTTATGATACAGGTACATAGGTATAAATTTCTGACACTAACCGGCGTAACACTCTTGGTAATGAAAACTTCGTGAAGTACATAAAATCCCTTTTTCTGATTGCAATTATTGGCGGCACGCTAGGCGTAGCGGCACTTGCCGGTATTTATTTTTATATCAAACCAGACCTGCCAAGTGTTACTGTCCTGAAGGATGTACGCTTACAAACACCCATGAGAATTTATACCTATGATGGAAAATTAATTTCTCAATATGGAGTTAAACGGCGGATTCCGGTAAAACTTGAGGACGTACCTGAAAAATTGATTCAGGCGGTAATTGCTACCGAAGACAGCCGTTTTTATGAGCATTATGGTATCGATCCTATTGGTGTGGCCCGGGCGGCTTTCAATTTAATTATCACCGGTGAAAAGCAGCAAGGCGCCAGTACGCTCACCATGCAGCTTGCCCGCGGATTCTTCCTGACCCGGGACAAAACCTTCATCCGTAAGATCAAAGAAATTTTCATTGCGATTCACATGGAACAGGTGCTGAGTAAGCAGGAAATCCTCGAGCTTTACCTGAACAAGGTTGAACTTGGTCACCGTGCATTTGGCTTCGGTGCCGCTGCCCAGGTGTATTACGGGAAGAATTTAAAAGAACTGAACCTTGCCCAACTCGCTACGATTGCCGGTTTACCGCAGGCGCCATCGGTGCTGAATCCTGTAAGCCGGCCGGAACGTTCGGTTGAGCGCCGGCGTATTGTGTTATTACGTATGCTGGATGAGGGCTTTATCACGAAGGCAGAGTTCAATGAAGCCGCCGGTGCGCCGGTCACTGCACGTAAACACGGCGCTGAAATAGATCTCGATGCCCCGTACCTTGCTGATTTGATCTACAACGAGATGGTTGAAATCTACGGGAAGGAAGAGGCTGAAACCGGGGGATATCAGGTATACGCCACTGCGCCGTCTGATATTCAGCAAGCAGCACAGGACGCAGTAGTACGAAACTTGCACGACTATGATGAACGTCATGGTTACAGAGGCCCGGTGACCTGGTTGTGGAACAAGCCTGCGAAAGATGAAGATGATGAGCCGGAAGAAAATTCTCTGGCCCTGACCGATCAAAACAAACAATGGACGCCGGATGAAGTGCGAACTGCGCTGGATGCGGTGCCGCATTTCCACCCGCTGGTGCCTGCGGTGGTCACGCAGGTCTTTGATCCTGCCACGCCGGAAGAAGAGCCGTCGATAACAGTGACCGACCTGAATGGCGTGGAGCGTGTGATTAACTGGGAAGGTCTCGACTGGGCCCGTCCTTACATTACCGATTCCCGTCAGGGAGATGAACCTGAAACCGCATCGGATATTGTTTCTCCCGGTGCTGTGATTTATATCCGCATGCAGGATGAGCTGTGGCGGCTGGCACAAATTCCGGCAGTCAGCGGTGCTCTCATTGCACTCAATCCTCATAACGGTGCGGCTGAGGCTGTGGTTGGCGGCTACAGCTTCTATCAGAGCCAGTTTAACCGTGCTACCCAGGCCAAGCGTCAGGTAGGTTCAAATATTAAACCCTTTATCTATTCCGCTGCGCTGGAAAATGGCTATACCCTGGCATCCGTCATTAATGATGCGCCGATTAATCAGTGGGATGCCACCACCGGCGTGGCCTGGCGTCCGCAGAACTCACCTCCGGAATACGACGGACCAATCCGTATGCGTGTGGCACTGGGTAAATCGAAGAACGTGGTCTCAGTGCGTTTGCTACGGGGTGTGGGATTACAAAAAGCCAGAGAGCATCTGGCAAAATTTGGCTTCGATAAAGACGAAGTGCCTAACGATGAAACCGTGTCACTGGGTTCCGGCGCGCACACGCCGCTGGAAGTCGTAAGGGCCATGTCTGTTATCGCCAACGGCGGTTACCTGATTACACCATACTTTATAGACCGTGTGCTCAATGAGCAGGGAGAGCAATTGTGGCAAGCCTCTCCGGCGTGGGCGTGCAACCCGTGCTCTGAAAGCGGTGAGCAAATAGCGGGCGCGGCTGCTCAGGACTACAGTGAAGACAATGTAGAGGCTATGCTGGAAGCCCAGCTGAATGCTGAGGGCGGCCTGGGCAAAGGCTTGCCGGTCACAACTGACGATTCAGCAGAAAAGCGCTCAGCACCAAGAGTGATCAGTGCACAAAATGCCTTCCTGGTAGCTGATATGATGCGAACCGGTGTACGTGCCAATGGCAGCTGGAGCAAGAAAACCTACTGGATGGGCACCGGCTGGCGGGCGAGAAATATTCTGCAGCGGGATGACCTGTCGGGCAAAACGGGTACAACCAATGATGCGCGGGATACGTGGTTCAGCGGATTTCATCGGGACATTATCGCAACAGCCTGGGTAGGATTTGACGATATGAACCGTAATCTTGGCCGTTCTACCCGTAATCAGAATCTGATCAACCGTAATCCTGAGAAGTTTAACTGGCTGGGTAATGCCATGATTGGTGGTGAAGATGGCGCGAAAGCGGCGCAACCTGCCTGGATCCGGTTTATGCAGAAAATACTCGATGGTGTGCCGGAAGAACCGATGGCCATTCCGGAAGGAGTGGTACGAGTTCGTATCGACAGGGGCACAGGAAAGTTGACCAGACGAACAGACCATACGACACTATTTGAATACTTTGCGCAAGGCACCGAACCGAAGGTGTTCGTGCTTGACGATGAAATCGTCGATCCTGCACAAGGTGACGAAAACGCAGCGCCCGAGCCAGAGGAAATCTTTTAGGCGAGAAGGTTTTGGCCGGGCTACATTCCCAACAATAAATCGGATAAACAATGTCAGACGAGTCAAACCGATATTTATATATACCCCACGCTGGACCCTCACTGTTAGAAACGCCCTTGTTGAACAAGGGCAGTGCTTTTACGGCCCGTGAACGGGCCTCTTTCAACCTGACCGGATTACTTCCGCCAAGGTATGAGTCAATCGAAGAACAGGTTGAACGTGCGTTCATGCAATACAGTTCTTTTGATGATGCTCTGAATAAGCACATCTATCTGCGGGCCATTCAGGATAATAACGAAACCCTGTTCTATCGCCTTATCCAGTCACATATTGAAGAAATGATGCCCATCATCTACACCCCTACAGTAGGTGATGCCTGTGAGCAGTTTTCTGACATCTATCGCAGTTCCCGCGGACTTTTTGTTTCCTGGGAAGAACGTCATCAACTGGATGATATCGTCAGGAACGCAACAAAACGTAAGGTAAAAGTGATTGTTGTGACCGACGGTGAGCGGATCCTGGGTCTGGGTGACCAGGGGATCGGCGGCATGGGTATTCCAATCGGTAAACTGTCGCTGTATACCGCTTGTGGTGGTATCAGCCCGGCATACACGTTACCTGTCATGCTGGACGTGGGTACCAACAATGAAAAACTGTTAAACGACCCGATGTACATGGGCGCGCGCCATCCGCGCATCGGGCAGGAAGAATATGACGAATTTGTCGACATGTTCATTAAAGCGGTTAAACGCCGCTGGCCGGAAGTAATGATTCAGTTTGAAGATTTTGCTCAGCCTAATGCGATGCCTTTATTGCAACGTTACCGCAACGAAATCTGCTGTTTCAATGATGACATTCAGGGCACCGCAGCGGTGACTCTGGGTACCATCCTGGCAGCCTGCCGGACTACTCAGCGCAAACTGTCTGAGATGAAAGTGGTCTTTGTCGGTGCCGGCTCAGCAGGTTGCGGTATTGCAGAAATGCTGATCCAGCAAATGGTGTCGGAAGGACTGACTGATGCGCAGGCGCGTAAGCAGGTCTTTATGATTGACCGTTTTGGCTTGCTGACCGAAGGTATGGAAGGCTTACGTGACTTCCAGGCGAAGCTGCAGCACAGTCAGGAAGACATTGCAGGCTGGACGTTCTCCGGTAAATTCCCGTCGTTGCTGGATGTGATGCATTGTGCTCAGCCTGATGTGCTGATAGGTGTGTCCGGTCAGCCGGGTCTGTTCACTGAGCAGGTTATCCGCGCAATGAAGAGTCATTGCGAACTGCCTATTATCTTCCCGTTGAGTAATCCGTCACGTCAGGTTGAAGCCCGGCCTGAGCAGGTTATTGAGTGGACAGACGGTGAAGTTGTCATTGCTACCGGCAGCCCGTTCAAACCTGTTGAGTACAACGGTAAGGTGTATCCTGTTGCCCAGTGTAACAACAGTTATATCTTCCCGGGGATTGGCCTGGGTGTCATTGCGGGTAAGGCAAAGCTCATCAGTGATGAAATGTTGATGGCTGCCAGTAACGCGTTGGCGTCGGCATCACCTATGGCTAATACCGGTGAAGGCTGCTTATTGCCGCCACTTACTGAAATTGCAACTCTGAGCAAAGAGATCGCCTTTGCCGTGGCGAAAGTGGCTATGGAGCAGGATCTGGCGCTGGAAATGACAGACGAGGCTCTGAAAGCGAGTATTGAGAAAAACTTCTGGCAGGCTGAATACCGCCCCTATAAGCGGGTAAGTATTTAAGTACAGTAAAGCCGGAGCCGCTAATACCGGTATAAAGCATACCGGTATTATTCAGCGCCTGCCCGCATTGACTGCGAATAAAAAAGACCGTGCAACCCAAGTTGTACGGTCTTTCTCGTTTTTAAAGATACAACCTCTTTGAGATGAGTTCCTTCGCTTATCCTTTCCGCTTAAATCCCTTCAGGGAAGAGCGATTCTTTGGTTACTACCTGAATGCTTTCGATGATACTGCGGACATCCGGATCTAATTTTTCATTTTTAAGGGCGAGCATCCGGTTACGTTCAAATAGCTCTGTATGTTGTTCAATGCGTTTACCCATTTTATTCCAGGCCTGAGCCCTTGCCTGATATGGCCAGGCTTCCAACTCGATGCGTTGGGAATCCAGCTGGGTCAACAACATGGATGCAACAGAGGCAATTGTCATGCCTCCGAACATGTTTGAGTCGGCTTTGTCAGGATCAATTGACACAAAAGTTGTCATCATCGGACCATAGGTTTTTAACCAGTCGTAATATTTGTTGAAAGCCTGCTCATCATACTCATCAACAGCAAAGTTGTATGACTCACGTTCAGATACGGTTACCCGTGTAGGTGTAGGGTCTACATAAACAGCAGTGGTGGTTGTGGCCGTGGTGACGATAGGGCCTGCATCCGTCGCTTCGGGCATCGGGTCATCTGCGCCGCCTACCGTTAGCAATCCGCCTTTACCCAGACCGCCTTTTACTTCCTGAGCCTTATATGTGCGCAGGGCCATTACCATCTGGTTGTAAGAATCGGCAAACGCAGTTACCAGCATTTTACCTTCCGGTGTTTTCGAGAACCCCCCGGCGCCACCGGCTGCCGCCCCGGCAAACATGCCCCCAAACAGGCTGAAGTCGTGATTCGCTGCGCTGCCTGTGGATGATGAAACCTGAACACCGGAGCGATTATCAATGAGCAGTAACGAGGTTGCCGCTTCGTTTTTACTGAAGCCGCCGCCCACGATAGAGCCCAGCGCGCCAAATAATGCACCGCCTATGGCTTTACCGCCCTGTGTTTTTTCTGCAAACAACACGGAAGGGCTGAGAGTATAGTCTGCGGCAACCATCTGACCGCCACCAATGTTTGAGCCGGATCGCAACTGACCGGACTGCATCAACTGCCGCTCAGTATTCATAGCATTCATAGCACGGCCCCGCTCGACAATGACAAAGCAGTTGGATTGCTGAATCATCAGGCGGATCACCGGAATCGTGCTGCCTAATTTGGGGTAGGTCCTGCGGTATTCGGACCACCAGGGTAAAGAGGTGTCTTCAAATACACTGAGTGTACCGAGGGTTTCATCACAGTTTTCCAACTGGGTATTATTGTTAGCTGCAGATGCCCCGCCGGCTCCACCACTTACAGCACCTGAATCGCTGCCGCCCATTTTAGGACTGGTAGACATACAGGCGGTCGCAAAAAACAAAGCGCTGATAACGGTTATAACGGGTTTGGCGAGGGATTGTACCTGGGATGCACAACCTGAGCCTGGATTATTCCTTTTCACAATCAATTCCTCTGATAGGTGTAATAAGTAAACCGGATCAGGCTGGATTTATGACGATATTAGAAACAACACCCGATTCCGGTGTTGAACAAAAGATGGCGGAGTTGACTGCGCGAACTTATCCATAAGCTTCGGGATGGTCGCAATTCCCTTTTGACGACTCAACAAATTCAAAATAGCACTGCAGGCCAGATGGGACAAGATAATTGATCAAAAAATGATCATAGTATGGGATAAGCAACAATACCTGACACGAGGAACAGGAATTTATCTTCTTGTATGTACCCTTAACTTATTGATCTTTCGTTCGGTGTGAACGGCTTTGCATACGGGTTGAAGAAAAACTGTACGCTCTGCGGCTAAAAAGTAAACGAACGCATACGTAAACTAAAAAACCTCCTGCACGGGCCGGAAAGTGTCGGTACATCGCTACGTTTTCACTTCAAAAATGACTAATTCACCCACTGTGTTGTTAGTTAATTTACTGTTTTATATGCTCTTTTTTTCTTTGGCACACTGCTTGATATGATCATGGCACAGAAACAAATTCTGGTTAACGCCTATATAGAATTTTAGTGATATTTAAACAGCAATGCAGAAAAAACGGAGAATAATAATGAAAACAGGAGCTGGTGCAGTAATGAAGCGCTATACAAAGAAAATTAGTCGTGTTCTGAAGCAGGCAGGCCCTGCGGCTCTCATTATTTCTTCTGTTGCGGTACTGACTGCCTGTGGTGGTGGCAGTGGTAGTGAAGTGACTCAGGCCGAAGATACAGAAACGTTTTTCTCTAATTTCACATTGAATATCTCAGATGCGCCGGTGGATAACGCCAGTGAAGTGGTCGTATTTTTCAGCACCGTTGAGTTACGCGGGAATGGTGATGCCATCACTATCGATGTCACAGACAGCAACGGCGATCCCCGCGAGATAGATTTGCTTACCCTTCAGGGAAATGCATTTGCATCGTTGATAGAAGATTTTGAATTGCCCGCCGGTGAATACACGCAAATTCGCATCCCTGTGTCTGAAGCGTCTTACGTGGTTATGGATGATGGCACCTGGCCCTTGTCCGTACCTTCCGGTGAAGTGAAGTTAGACGGTTTTACTGCGCTGGCCGGAGAGGAGCAGACATTTACCGTCGAATTTGATTTACGTAAAAGCCTGGTGGATCCGCAAGGTCAGGATGAGGTGTTCCTGAAACCCCGGGGAATACGGCTGGTCGATAACAGCGAAGCCGGCGGCATTGAAGGCCGTGTCGGGGAGTCATTGCTGACTCAGGCAGCTTGTTCCGTGAAGTCTGACTTTACTTACGGTAATGCTGTTTACGTATTTGAAGGCACGGGCCTGGATGTGGCCTCCTTAGGGGATGACGCAGACACCAGTGCCACAGATACTGAGTTTCGCCCGGTCGCGATAGCAACGGTTAATACCGATGCCAGTTCCGACCAGTCATCCTACGGGCTGGGCTATCTGGAAGCTGGTGATTACACGCTGGCACTGACCTGTCTGGGTCATCTGGACGAGCCTGAAACCGACGATGATAATGAATTTTCTTTTTTAACTGTCAAAGAAGTCACGGTTGCTGCTAACGAAGTAACAATAGCCAACTTTGACAATTGAGCCTGTTTGCGGGCAATGGACTGTCCGCTCTTTTATTCTTATCTGGTGTGAAAGCATCTCAGAGTAGTCTGAGATTTCACACCAGAGGTTTACATTTGAACCGGCCAGCCAGGCGACTTTGGACAATCATTGCGTGGTGGCTGCTTAGTTGATACTTTAACGGTATCAACGCGTTTACCCTCATCTTACATGACTCTCCCTGAGATAGACTTTGCCCAGGCAGTGGGGCTGCTCAGCTTTGTGCTTGGCATACTGTGCTTTTACCAAAAAGATGACCGGCATCTGAAAGTGATGATGGTGGTGATGAACCTTAATCATGCCTTCCACTTTTTCCTTCTGAATGCCATTACGGCAGCCGTAAGCGCACTGCTGGCCGTTTTGCGAACCGGATTATCGCTGAAAACCAGTTCGCCGGTGGTGGCTTTCTGGTTTATTGCTTTTACGATGGGGTGGGGGAGCTGGCTGGCAGACAGCTGGAAAGACTTGTTCCCCATTCTCGGCAGTTGCGTAGGCACTTATGCGGTTTTTTGTCTCACCGGCATTTCTATGCGCATTGGCTTCATAATTGGTGCATTGTGCTGGCTGACTAATAATATACTGGTGGGGTCTATAGGCACCACGCTGCTGGAACTTACCCTGATTGCGGTGAATTTAAATACCATCCGCCGGCTCTGGTTGCATAAAAAACTTAATGAAGATATCCATGAGGCAGGAACCTGATGTTTATTCCTAAAAATATGCGCATGCCTGCGGGCGGACAAACCTGGTCGTTCATTAAAGCGCACAGCTTCGGTGTGATGATTACACCTGATCTCACCGCCACACATTTACCTTTTGTGGTTCGTGAACAGGAAGGGCAACTGCTGGGTCATTTGGCGAAGGCAAATCCTCAGTGGCGGGATGCAGATGGTCAGCGGGTGCTGGTAATTTTTTCCGGCCCTCACAGCTATATTTCTCCCCGCTGGTATGCCAGTAAGCCAAACGTCCCCACATGGAATTATGCTGCTGTACACGCTTACGGGACACTGGAACTTGTTGAAGATGAGGCAAACCTTGCCGCTATGATGGCACTGGTTGAAACCTACGATCCGGGACTCACCGGGGATAAAAGTATTATGTCTGACGACTATGTGAATAAGTTATCCGGTGCAACCACCGGATTTCGTATTCAGGTGGACACGCTGGAAGGCAAAGAGAAACTGAATCAGCACAAGTCACAGGCTGATCAGCAAGGCGTTTATCAAGCTTTGCAGCAATTACAAGATACAGACGCATTGGCGCTGGCGAACTACATGAAATCACGGCAATTGGGGACCGGGGAATAATTTCCGGCCCCTGACTTTAATCTGTTATTATCCATTTCCATCTTTAGCGTGACAAATTTCCTCCATAATTCATCATGGTAAAAATCCTGTTTGCTTTTATTGGCCTTGCTGCGTCCGTGGCTGGCATTATTACGCTCACTGCTGTGCACGATCTTTACAGTAAAAAGCGCGTTAATCTTGATCCCCATCTGCGGGAGATTTCCGGTATCGAGTTCGACAAGAAAGACCGGTTATGGGCGATTAACGATGGTGGCGATGACCCGGTGCTCTATCAACTGGATGACGACGGCAGTATTGTTCGCAAAATACATGTGACCAACGCGAAAAATATCGACTGGGAAGATATGACGCAGGATGCCTTCGGGCATTTTTTCTTAGGGGATTTCGGCAATAACGATCAGTCCAGAAAATGGCTGACGGTATACAAAATAGAAAATCCAATCGATATTAAAACCGATACGACGGAAGCTGAAATCATCAAATTTACTTATCCGGAAATGGACGGTTCTCCAATCCCGCCGGAACACCGTAATTTTGATTTGGAAGCATTCGTGGAATTTGACCACAATCTGTATCTGTTTACCAAAAACCGTACTATTCCTTTTGACGGTCTGACCAACCTGTACCGCATCGGTGATTATGCCGCGAACTTTGAAGCTGAATTGCTGGGCTCATTCCAAACATGTACCACGCTGGAAAAACTCTGTTGGATCACGTCGGCGGCCTTAAACCCTGAAAGGGATATGCTGGTTCTGCTGGACTCCACCAGCTTATGGTTGTTCGAGAATTTTGAAGTAGATAATTTCTTTTCCGGCGATGTCTCACGGATTGATTTAGGTATCGTGACCCAAAAGGAAGCGGTGGCGTTTTATAACAGCAATACCATTGTACTGACCGATGAGGAGTTCAATGGCATTGGTGGGAATGCCTATGTCATCAAGCTGGATGAAGCTGAGATTAAGCGCATCCGCTAAAGCCGCTGTTTCTGAAACAGGACAGCGGCAGATAACATAGCTGTCAGGAGGGGAGTGTTTATCTGGCGAACTGTCTGAACACGTAGGGTAATGACGCTCCCAGCGTTTCTCCGTGAGAGAGGCCCTGAAGCGTAGTTATTTCAGCATCAACACCGGCTGCTTTTAAACGTTCAACCATTCTGGCTGTTTCACCGGCAGGAACTGCTTCTCTGGCTTTGTACACGGCAGCCAGTGTTGCGGCATCCCGATCTCTCCGCGGGCGACGTTTTGCCTCACCGCCAGAACCCGTGAGTATTAACAGGCTTTTGTCTTTAATGTCCGCCGGGCTTTCCGCTAGCAGGTCATGCTCCTCAGATAAAATATAGCCTTCTCCCCACCACAATGACGGATCGACAGGGGCATAGAACGCGAAGCTGTCTGGCCGCGTAAACAGGGCGTGCAAAACGAAAATACCGCCATAGGAATGACCCCACAATCCCATCTTCTCAGGGTTAACCGGGGTATTGTCTGAAATAGCAGGAATGACCTTACCGGTGATAAAAGACAAGTATCCGTCTGCGCCACCATACTCTCTGCCGGGGTGTTGTTCTTTAGCACTTAATGCAGATTCATTGACGGCCGGTGTGTAGTCATAAGCGCGTGCATCGCCGTCAATGCGCAGATCGTTGTCATGAGCGAGGAATGCCAGTACCGGCGGAGCTGCGCTTTGCGACAGCTCAGTAAGTAAGTCTGCAGACACTTCCATCAGTGCAGCATTACCATCCAGCATAATGAGTAAAGGAAAGCCCTGTTCCGGAGCAGGTGCTTCCGGTATCGCCAGATTCACCCGGTACGCTTTCTGCGTATCGTGTTTTGCGTCATGTCTGGTGAATTGTAAACGGGTGAAGCGGTAGCCCGGGGCGCCGGTATCAGCCACGGTTTTACCGGTTGTTATTGTAAGATCCGGTTGAGCGTTTGCTGGTGAAACGTGACTAAGAGACAAACTGAAAAGTGAAAAAATCAAAACTCTGATAAACATATTAATAGCCTGAATAACGGAAAACGTGAGTGCGATTGCAAATTGATGTCTGATAACGAATCAGAAAAGTGCAACGACCTACTTTACCATTAATGCGAATGATTATCTTTTGCTATTTGGTGCGTTTAGGGGATGAGAGCAGAGTCAGAAAAAACAACCTGCCGGATGGCAGGTTGTGATACAAAGTAAATTACAGCCCGAGGGTGAAAATCTTCGAGTTACGCTGAAAGTTATACAGTTCCTTTTTCGCCTGCGGCAACTCGCTGAGATCTGAAGGACGGAAACCGTGCTCCAGAAACCAGTGTGCTGTCAGCGTAGTCAGAACAAACAAGGTGTGAATGCCTGAATCCAGTGCACGACGTTTCACCTCTTCCAGAATGCGCTCTGCCCGGTTTTTGCCACGGTAGTCCGGGTGTGTTGCCACACAAGCCAGCTCCGCTTTGCCTTCTTCCGGATAAAGATACAGCGCCGCACAGGCGATGATCATGCCGTCACGCACAATGATAATGAACTGATTGATTTCATTCTCAAGGCGTTCACGGGAACGTTTCACCAGCGCGCCACTTTCTTCCAGCGGTTTGATGAGGTTAATGATACCGCCCACATCTTCGATGGTGGCACCACGTAACTGCTCATAGTGGTGTTCCATCACCAGCGAACCGGCACCGTCACGGGTGAACAATTCCTGCAACAATGCACCGTCAGTTTCGTAGCTAATGCAGTGAGCACGGGGGATCCCGGCAGCCACACTGGTGGTCAGTGCACTTAACACCGTTTGCTCAGTCTGAATTTGCTCTTCAAAAATGAGTTCTTCCAGTTGCGGACGTTCAATGGTGCGCAGTAATTTGCCGTCGTTATGACGAATACCGTCGTCTTTGGAGAAAACGATAATTTTATCTGCTTTTAGTGCAATCGCAGCCTGCGTCGCCACATCTTCATGGGATAAGTTGAACACTTCTCCGGTGGTGGAATACCCCATGGGAGAAAGCAGAACAATCGAGCCGTCATTCAGATGATCGTTGATACCTGTGGTATCAATCCGGCGCACAAGGCCGGTATTTTCGTAATCAACACCGCCACGTACACCCATAGGTTTAGCGACGACAAGATTACCGGTACACACGCGAATTTGCGCGCCGTGCATAGGCGAGTTGGGCAGTCCCATGGTCAGCAGTGCTTCTACGTGACTGCGCACTGAGCCGGCAGCATCTTTAACACATTCCAGAGTTTGCTTGTCGGTAATGCGGACACCGTCGAGAAAACGCCCTTCGATGCCCCGCATGTTAACCCGTTCGTCTATTTGCGGACGGGCACCGTGCACCAGCACCAGACGTACACCTAAACTGGCGAGCAGGGCGATATCGTGAATAATGTTGGCAAAGTTACTCTGTTCGATGGCCTCACCACCGAACATCAGCACAAAGGTTTTACCTCTGTGCGCGTTGATGTACGGCAGCGAACTGCGAAAGAGTTTTATGCCATCATGATGAGCTAACACCATTTGTCGTGTTACCCCAGCTTATCCAGATTTTCCAGCTCCTGATACAGTGCTTTGGTCACTGTTTCCTGGCTGGTGCCGCCCAGAATGTTGCGTTGGTTAACGCCGTATTCCAGTTGCAGTACCGGATAGACATCGTCTTCGATTTTATCGCAGATGGCCTGTAAATCAGCCAGCGGCAAATCTTCGATGGCACAGCCTTTGTCGATGGCTGCCAGCACCACTTTACCCGCAATATCATGGCCGGTACGGAACGGAATGCCCTTGCCTACCAGATAATCGGCCAGTTCGGTGGCGTTAGCATAGCCCTGCTGGGCGGCTTCACGGCAACGCTCTTCATTCAGCGACAGTGAGTCGAGCACTTCAACAGCAATACACAGACAAATATGCCACTGGTTTACGGTATCAATGGCACCTTCTTTGTCTTCCTGCATGTCTTTGTTGTATGCCAGTGGCAAACCTTTCATGGTAACCAGCAGGCCTTGCAGGCTGCCGAAAACTCGTCCGCATTTACCACGCATCAGTTCCAGCGCATCAGGGTTTTTCTTCTGCGGCATCAGTGACGAGCCGGAAGTTACCGCATCACCCAGTTGCAGGAAGCCTGCTTCACCTGAATTGTAGAAAATCAGATCTTCAGCCATACGGGAAATATGCATCATACTGGTGGACGCGCAGAACAGCAGTTCCAGCACGAAGTCACGGTCTGATACTGCATCCAGGCTGTTCAGGCAGGGTGAATCAAAGCCCAGTTCTTCCGCCAGTTCATGACGGTCAACCGGATAGGTGGTACCTGCAAGCGCACCGGAGCCCAGCGGGCACTGATTCATGCGCTTTTTCAGATCTTTCATCCGTGCCAGGTCACGCTTGAACATTTCCACATAGGCTAAACACCAGTGTGCAAAATGAATGGGCTGGGCACGTTGTAAGTGGGTGTACCCCGGAATAATGGCTTGCTGGTGGCGGCTGGCGGTATTCAGCAATGAGCGGATCAGCGCTTTTAAGTCAGCTTTCAACGAGTCAACGTGTTCACGGACCCATAAACGAAAATCTGTCGCGACCTGATCGTTACGGCTGCGACCTGTGTGCAGTTTACGACCAATGTCACCCAGCTTATCGATAAGTGCCGCTTCCACGAAGCTGTGAATGTCTTCTTCCGGACTGGCGTCGAAATCTAACTCGCCTTTTTCCGCCAGTACTTTCAGTTCAGACAGGGCAGACTCTAACTGCGCCTGTTCGTCTTCAGTCAGTACTCCGGCTTTTTTAAGACCGCGTGACCAGATAATGGAGCCCTGGATATCCTGTGCTGCCATTACTCTGTCGAACGGCAGGGAATCATTCACCTGCCGGAACATGTTGCTACTGCCTGCCGCAAAACGGCCGCCCCACAATGCCATGATATTCTCCTGTTACTGCTGCTTTTTCAGTGCTTCGATACGGCTGGACAGACTGAACAGGCGGATAAAGCCTTCAGCATGACTCTGGTCGTATACGTCATCAGCACCGAAGGTTGCGAAATCTTCAGAGTACAGGCTGTTTGGTGAGCGACGTTGCGTCACGGTTGCCTGACCTTTGTAAAGCTTCACAACGATGTCACCGGTTACGCGCTTAGCGAAAGACGCAGCGCCGGCCAGAAGGGCATCATTCAGCGGAGTGAACCAGCGACCGTCATACATCACGTGGGAGTATTCCAGACCAATCTGTTCACGGTATTTAAGCGAGGCTTTATCCAGCACCATGGTTTCCAGCGCTTTATACGCCGCTACCATTACTGTGCCTCCCGGCGTTTCATAACAACCGCGGGATTTCATACCTACCAGACGGTTCTCAACGATGTCGATGCGGCCAACGCCATGTGCAGCAGCAATGGTGTTCAGCTTAACCAGCGCCTGGTAAGGCGACAGGGCTTCATCATTCACTTTCGTCAGACGACCTTCTTCGAAAGACAGCGTGACACGTTCTGCCTGGTCAGGCGCATCTTCCGGATCAACAGTCATTGTCCAGATTTGTTTGGTAGGCTCCTGCCATGGATCTTCCAGCTCACCACCTTCGTGGGAGATGTGCCATGCGTTTGCGTCACGGCTGTAGATTTTGGTCGCAGAAGCTGTCGTTTTGATATTACGTTCTGCCAGGTATGCCAGCAGATCTTCACGGGAAACCATGTCCCACTCACGCCATGGCGCGATAACGTGCAGATCAGGTGCCAGAGAAGCAAAGGTGCCTTCGAAACGCACCTGGTCGTTACCTTTACCGGTACAACCGTGACACAGCGCATCTGCGCCAACTTTACGGGCAATTTCTACCTGTGCTTTTGCAATCACAGGGCGGGCCATAGAGGTACCCAGCAGGTATTCACCTTCGTAAATAGCACCGGTAGTGATAGTCGGATAAATGTATTCGCTGACGAACTCTTCTTTCAGGTCAACGATATGACATTCACTGGCACCGGAAGCGATAGCTTTTTCTTTCAGGCCAACCAGTTCTTCATCACCCTGACCGACATCAGCGGCAAATGCCACCACTTCACAGTCATAGTTTTCTTTCAGCCATGGAATGATGGCTGAGGTATCTAACCCGCCGGAATAGGCGAGTACGACTTTATTCACGTTCTTTTTCATTACACCTGTCCTCTCAGGAACCTAGTAGTTTGGTCAGTATTGCGTTTTGGGCATGCATTCTGTTTTCTGCTTCCTGCATCAGCAGTGATTTGTCACTGTCGATAAGCGAACCGGTAATTTCCAGGTCGCGGTGAGCAGGCTGACAATGCATAACATATTGTGCGCCGGTTTTTTCCATCAGGGCTTCGTTGACCTGATAAGGCATAAATTTATCTTTAATGGCTTCAAGCGGCGTATCATCGCCCATCGATAACCAGGTATCAGCATAAAGCACATCAGCGCCGATAGCGGCATCAATATCGTTGCTTTGTACTATTTTAACGCCGGTTTTAGCGGCAATGTCTTGTGCTTGCGCAACAATTTCCGGATCGGCTTCGTGTCCTGGCGGTGTAACCACAACCTGGTTGCAGCCCAGCAGTGCGCCAACAATCAGTAATGAATGGGTTACGTTGTTGCCGTCACCGATATAAGCCATAGTCAGGCCTTCGGTTTTTCCGAACGCTTCAAACATGGTGAGGTAATCAGCCAGACCCTGACACGGGTGATACTTATCGCAAAGCGCATTAATCACCGGTACTTTTGCCGCTTTCGCGTAGTCTTCCAGCGTGCTGTGTGAGAACACCCGGGCAACAATGGCGTCTGCCCAGCACGCCAGATTGGCAGCGGTATCCACGTTATCTTCACGGCCGGCCAGTTTGCCGCCCTGTACGTCCAGGTAAACCATATGGCCACCCAGTTTATTAATGCCGATATCGAAACTTACGCGGGTACGCAGAGAAGGCTTTTCAAACAGTGCTGCAACAGACTTACCTGCCAGTACCTGGCTGTACTTCGCCGGGTTTTGTTTAATGGTTACGGCTAAATCTAACAGCGCCTTCGTGTCTTCGGGTGTCCAGTTAGCAAAGGACAATAAATCCTGTTTCATGGTCAATATCCTCAATACGGTTATGGCGCGATGCGCGTACCGGTATCCTTATTTAAAATGTCACTGATGCTGGCATCCCAGCTGGCGATGGTGACCGGACGTCCCAGGGACGAAGCTGCCAGCAGAGCCGCATCTGTTTTTACCTTCATGCCGTCAGTGATCACACCGCCGGCAACCAGGCTGTCTATTTGTTGTTGGTTTAATGAGCTTAACAGCGCTTTATCAGCATCAAGCACGCCTTTGACGTTAGACAATAGCAGTAACTCGCCGTCTAGCAACTGGGCGATTACGGTGGCTGCCTGGTCGGCATTAATGTTCAGCAAACGGCCCTGCGCACTGGCGCCGATGGAGCTGACTACCGGTAACAGATCCTTGCCGGTTAAAGCTTTAAGTAGTTCCGGGCTGTTTGCAGAAGGCACGCCAACCGCACCGTATTTCTCATCCAGCGGCTCGCAGCTTACCATGTTGCCATCTAATAAAGACAAGCCAACAGGTGTTAATCCGCTACGAATTGCCAGTGCACACAATGATTTGTTCGCGCTACCGGCCAGTGTGCCGCAGATGTACGGCATATGTTCGTCCGGTGTTACCCGCAGACCATCAATTTTCTGGCTGGGCAGATTCAGTGCGGCCATCAGTGTTTCAACCAGCGGACCGCCGCCATGTACGATGACCACAGGACGGGTCTTCATGACTTCACCGACAGAAGTCAGTAATGACAGCGCCGCATTTTCATCTTCAAGCAGCGCACCGCCCACTTTAATAACAATAGGAGACAACTTCATTATGCAATCAGTCCCTGAGCGTCGGGCAGACCACTGACCAGGTTTGCACATTGCATTGCCTGCGAGGCTGCACCTTTCATTGTATTGTCGATGGCACTGGTAATAACGGCATAGCCTGACTGAGCATCCAGTTTCCAGTGCAAATCAACAAACGGCGTATTCACTACATCATCAATTTTCGGGAAGGTATCGCGAATACGGACAACAGGTTTGCCCTCATAAGCGGTGTGATAGGCAGATGACAGTTGCTCGGCGCTCACGCCAGGCTTAAGTTTAACGGTAATGGTCGCTAAAATGCCCCGTTTGAAGTTGCCCAGGTGTGGCGTAAAAATAACGCCGGTACCGAGCCATGCCTCGATTTCCGGGGTGTGTCTGTGACCCAGCACGCCGTATGCCTGCAGGCTTACTTCGCAGAAGCTGTTGTTTAATGCGGCTTTACGGCCTGCACCACTGACGCCTGACACCGCGTTTATGACCGGGCGCACGGCACTGTCTAACAGGCCATTCTCCAGCAGAGGTTTTAACGCTGTCAGTGAAGCTGTGGGATAACACCCCGGCACGGCAACGATTTTCGCTGCCGCAATATCCTTGGCATACCATTCAGCCAGGCCATACACCGCTTTATCCAGACACGCCTCCGAGGTGTGTTTAAAACCGTAGAACTGTTCAAATACTTCTGTATTCTTAATGCGGAATGCGCCGGATAAATCCAGCACTTTGGCTTTGCCTTTACTCAGTGCAGCCATCCAGTCGTGACTGGCTTCGTGAGGTGTGGCCAGGAAAACCAGATCCATGGTATCTGCGAGTGTGTCTAACGTGCTGTCATTCATCGGCGTAAGCATGTACTGGCTCAGGTGTGCATACTGACCGTGGATCGCAGCAATGGATTTATTGCCGTCGGCACTGTTTTCAGAAACATAGGTGCCCAGTAAATCCATAGCAGGGTGACGATGAACTAAATCAACGAGTTGTGCGCCAGTGTAACCACTGGCTCCGATAACTGATACTTTTAACATAATAGGTTTAATTAATTCTGTAGAGGGATAAAAAATCACTTTCTACCTTTGTACGCGAATGAAAGGGATACTGTTTTCATTCGCCCGCGTACAAAGGTAAAAAGTGCGCTACCGCAAAAGCAAATCCACACCGGCTCGTCGGTGTACATAATGCAATGTGTAGCCAGCCAGGGGAGAGCTAAACTGTTTTACCTTGTCAACCTGCTGGTCGGGCCTGCTGGTTGGTTGAATCATGAGATTGTCCTGTCATTTTCTCTGTCTTCACGATAAAACGTTGCCATGGCTGACTTTGAGCGCCTATCGAATGCTGCAGAGATTACTAAACCGTCGCCTATGATACTCATTGCGAATAAATATGCAATAAATATGTATAAATATTTCTCTGTGCCGGGCGCGGTGAATTTCGTAATATAAACGGTATCTATGAAGATTATTTGACAGTCCGGTGGCGCACCGTTTTGTCACGATACGCACATATTTACTGCCTGTGGTAAGAAAGAAAGGACACAAGAATGAACAAAAAAACCGTCGCACTGGTTGCCCATGACCATAAAAAAGCAGAACTCCTTGCGTGGGTGCATAAACATTTAGACAGTATGCAAAAATGCGAACTGGTGGCAACGGGTACCACCGGTGGTCTGATTGCAGATGATACCGGACTGAGTATCAAACGTTATAAGAGTGGTCCGCTCGGGGGCGACCAGCAAATTGGAGCGCTCATTGCCGAAGGAAAACTGGATGCACTGATTTTCTTCTGGGATCCACTTAATCCGGCCCCTCATGATCCTGATGTAAAAGCGCTGCTGCGCCTGTGTTCGGTATGGAATGTGCCGGTTGCGTGTTCTTCGGCGACTGCTGACCTTATTATCACATCGCCGTTATTTTTCGCTGAAGATTACTTGCCGCTGAAACCGCAGTATTAAGAGAAAAAGCCGGACCGGTCTACGCCGGTCCGGCGGTTGGCATTGAAGTGTGTGCCAACGTCGGTGGACTCGTGCTTATTGTTAAGTCAGTGTAGGCGGGATTTCTGCAAAGTTGTTTAGTGGTACTGTAAAGCTTCTGTAAAGTTGGTGACATCGCGTCTTTACGGTGGTCGGAGTCAGGTAAACTTACTATCAGCAGGACAGGAGCCATGCCATGACACAGACCGTTTTCTCCATGTCAGTATTACGTTCAATGTCATCAACGCACACCCAACGTTTTTTTAAGCCGCAGAATTTTGGAGGCAATGAGATGGTCGCCACAGCGACAAAGCAGTCTATTTTGATCATTGATGATGACCGTGAATTGACGGACATGCTGAAAACTTATCTTGAGGCAACCGGTTACAGTGTCACCGTGGCCAATGACGGATACAGTGGTCTGGCGGCGGCAACTTCCGGTGAGTCTGTTGACCTGATCCTGCTGGACGTCATGATGCCTCAACTGGATGGCTTTGAAGTGCTGAAAAAATTGCGTATCAGCCATTTAACCCCCGTACTGATGCTAACTGCCCGGGGCGATGATTATGATCGCATCCTCGGACTGGAGCTCGGGGCTGATGATTATTTGCCCAAGCCATTTAATCACCGTGAACTGGTGGCGCGGGTGAAGGCTATTTTCCGCCGTCTGGAAATGTCTACCCAGTCCAGACAACAACAGGATTTGTCTGTAAACCATATTTCTCTGAGCATGAGCCGGCAGACAGTGGCAAGCCATAATGTGGCGCTGACACTCACTAACACCGAATTTGCTATACTGCATTTACTAATGATTAATGCCGGGCAGCTGGTCACGAAAGATGACATCAGCCAGAAGGTGCTGGGTAAGAAGTTACAGGCCTTTGACCGCAGTATCGATATGCATGTCAGTAATCTGCGTAAGAAGATTGCTGAAACCACGAATGATGAAAAGATAAAAACCATTCGCGGGTCGGGATATTTACTAAGACTGGCTTCATGAATTCACTTGCACGTTTCAATCCGGCCCGGCGTTTAGTCGGGCGTTTGTTTTTATGGTTCTGGGTAACCTTTATTTTTACCGCAGTTGTGACTTTTTATGCGGTTGGTTTTTTCAATGAACACGCAGAAATCCGGGCACCGGATGCGCGCGAGCTGGAAGCCCTGAACCGGGCTGTTGCAGTTATTGACCGCGTAAGTCAGGAAGACGGCGCTAAACCTGCCCGCCGCATTCTGGAAGAAGCTGACCGGATAAACCGGCACAGACTTATCGCTGTAGGCATTGATGACGGGGCGATGGTGCAGGGAGGAGGGCCACCAGTCAGGCGCAGTGAAGAGGATGATCTGGTCAGGCTGGCTAAGCAGGCCTCACCGTTGTCGCTGGTTCGGGGAAATTTTGAGACAATCGGGCCTGCCAGAGTCGCTATTAACGGTAAAGATTTTGCCATTTATGTTTCGCTGATGAATGGGCCTCCCGACAGTCAACAGCCTCTCATGTATTTTCTTTCCATCGCGCTGGTGATTACCATTGTCTTATCCTATCTGTTCGCCCGGTCTCTGGTACGTCCGATCACTATTTTGCAGGAAACCAGTCGTGAACTGGCGGGGGGGAACTGGAAAGCCAGGGTGAAGGAAGCCGATGGCCGCCGTGATGAATTAGGAAGTTTATCCCGCGATTTTAACGCCATGGCATCGCAGCTCGAACAAATGTGGTTAGGACAGCAGCGGCTACTGGCGGATATCTCCCACGAATTACGTTCTCCCCTTGCCCGTTTGCAAATGGCCGTAGGTCTGGCGCATCAGCAGAACGTAGATCCGGCGGCCCTTGCCCGGATAGAGCGGGAAGCCGAACGGATGGACTCGATGATCGGACAGTTGCTCACATTAACACGGGCAGAGTCCGGCAAACCGGAAATCTCTCCGGTGATGATCAGTGTGCTGTTTGACCGTACCTTTGCCGACGCCAGATTTGAGGCGTCTAACCGGAACATCCGGTTTGAGGTTGCAGCATTGCCACAGCAAACCGTTAACGTGAACAGTATGCTGTTATGCAGCGCCGTTGAAAACGTAGTGAGAAATGCCATTCGCTACGCGGAGTCTTCCGTATCGGTAACCGTTTCTGTGAAAGAGTCGCAGTGGTTTGTTGTAGTTAAGGATGACGGCCCGGGGTTATCTGAAGAGGAATGCAGCTCTGTATTTGCACCGTTCTACCGTGCGAGTCTCGCCAGAGATCGTGAGTCCGGCGGGGTTGGTTTGGGACTTGCCATTGCAAAAGCCGCAGTGGAAATGCATCATGGCGACATTAAAGCAACCCGAAATGCGTCCGGTGGACTGGCTGTCAACATTTCTCTGCCACTGGACGGGCGTGATACATGGTCCGGACAATCTCCACAGAACACTCATTAATTCATAACAGCGATGCCATTCCTGCATTCTGGCAGCAGCATGTCACCTCAGGTGTGCTGACTGCCAGAGATGGTGTGAAGCTGGCTTATGCGCTTTGTATCCCTGCACAGCCTGCCGCTACCATTGTTATCAGCAGCGGCCGTATTGAGGCGTACCTGAAGTATCAGGAAGTGATGTTTGATCTGTACAATCAGGGCTTTGCTGTTTTCATTATGGATCACCGGGGGCAGGGGCTGTCGGACAGAATGACCGCTAATCCGCATCAGGGCTTCGTCCGTGATTTTGCAGATTATGTCAGTGACCTTCACCTCTTCATTACAGAGGTGGTATCGGCCAGACAACCTGACGGAGAACGTTACCTGCTTGCCCACAGCATGGGGTGTGCGATTGGAGCACTCACGACTCTGGCCCATCCGTCTTTGTTTCAGAAACTTGTTTTTTGTTCTCCTATGTTCGGTATACGTCCCGCGTTACCGGGCTGGATTGCCAATTCGTTGCTCAATATGGTGGAGCGCCGCTATCAGAAAGCCGGGCAACAGGAAGGCTATTTTATCGGGCAAAAAGATTACTCGCCGGTTACCTTCGATGCCAATCATCTCACACACAGCGAACTGCGATACCGTTTGTTCCGTGATACTTACGCAAACACGCCAGAGGTCCAGCTTGGCGGTGTAACCGTTCACTGGCTGAGAGCGGCCATGAAAGCCATGGATTTTATTGAGAATAATGCCGGTGATATTAAGCAACCTGTGTTAATTCTCAGTGCCGGCGACGATACGGTGGTGGATAACCGCAGGCAGCGAAGGGTGGCCGGACTCATGCCGGATGCCGTTCTGCATTCCTGCGAGGGGGCGTATCACGAAATTCTCATTGAAGCAGACCGGATCCGTGAACCTGCTATGAACAAGATCCTCGATTTTCTCGCCTGATTTACAAAAGTGTCTCTATTTTACACACACTGACGGGGGACAGAGTCGCCGGCAATGTATTCTGCCGACCGGTCGAGCTTCTGTAAATAACTGACCTGACACCGTTTTTTATTAAATTTTAATGACACTGAAAATTGCGGTATGGCTAATGCAATACTTTCGTATAAGACACGGGAAGACTCATCAGAGTGAACCGTAACAAAATAAAACTTAACGACAGAAAAGTTGCCCTATAAAGCAATGCGAGGCCAGAAAATCATGCAAAAATATACTTCATTAAGAACAATGCGTTTACAAGCGCCCAAAAATACAGATTTATCTTCTGTTTACGGGCATGCAATCAGCACTTTCACCCCTTTGTCAGATAAAGTGGTTGAGTTTGTCGGAAATTCCGTAGCGCAACGTCGTGCACGTCGCTGGGCTGCTCAGGCGCAAACTAACAGGGTGCTTAACGCACTGTAACGGTCCATTGCACCAAAACTGCCCACAGCAACCGCCATTCCTCCGCTGTGGGCTTGTCTCATGTCCTGTCACACCGTATCCTTGCTCCACAGCAAAATTCGTGATGTGACCATGTTTGATATCGTTTTATACCAGCCGGAAATTCCGCCCAATACCGGCAACATTATCCGTTTGTGTGCAAACACAGGCTTTTCCCTGCATCTGATTGAGCCTCTGGGCTTCGACTGGGACGATAAGCGTGTCAGGCGTGCTGGTCTCGACTACCATGAATTTGCCGACGTAAAGCGCCACGCCAGCCTGGATGCTTATCTCGAAAGTGAACAACCGGCGCGCATTTTCGCCTGTACCACGAAAGGTAAAGCGTTTCACAGTGATGTGAAATACCAGAAAGGTGATGCGTTAATCTTCGGCCCTGAAACCCGTGGTCTGCCCGACGAGTTTATTCAGTCCCTGCCTCCGGAGCAACGCGTACGCATCCCCATGCTGCCAGACAGCCGCAGCATGAATCTGTCCAATGCCGTGTCAGTTTTCGTTTACGAAAGTTGGCGGCAAACGGGATATGAAGGCGCAAGATAAAGCTAATCTGATTGCCACGCCCCGTCCCGCCTTGTCTGTGGACCACTGTGAAGTAATGTTAAGTTGTGTAAAGCCCGTAGTGTAAAGATGCGGGCTTTTGTATTTTAGGTATTTTCACTTAAGGAAAGACTGTGTTATCACCAGGATCCCACCGATGGGTAAAATGGCTGCTGTTACTGGTTGTCATTGCTGTACCCGCCTACGCTGCATGGAACATGTTCGCAGCACCCGCCCGAGACACCAGCGCATTTTTATTTTCGCAGGTTGGCCGCGGTACCATTGAAAAGAACATCATTGCAACAGGCCAGCTGGAACCCAAACGTTATGTTGTCGTTGGTGCACAGGTTTCCGGTCAGGTTGAGAAAATCCATGTGGAAGAAGGTGATGTGGTGGAAGCCGGCGATTTGCTGGTGGAAATTGATGCAACAGTCTTTGAAACACAGGTACAGAACGCAGAATTTGCGCTGGATGTGAAGAACGCGAACCTTGCCCAGCTTAAAGCTGAGCGGGAACTGGCTTTGCTGCGTGAGAAACGGAACAACAATCTGTTTGATCAGGATGCAGTGAGTGCTGATACCGCTATCAGCAGCCGTATCGATGTCAAAGTACTGGATTCAAAAATTAAAGCCAGTATTGCACAAATTAAAGCTGACGAAGCATCTCTGGCCGGTGATAAAGCGACACTGGGCTTTGCCAAAATTTATGCGCCTATCAGCGGCACGGTAGCGTCTATTGCTGTGCGTGAAGGACAAACATTAAATGCTAACCAGAACGCACCGGAGCTGCTGCAGATCTCTGATCTTACTACCATGACATTACGGGCAGAAGTCTCTGAAGCTGATGTGGAAAGTATTAAACGTGGTATGCCGGTGTATTTCTCTACTATCGGTAATACCCGTAAGAAATATCACTCTGTAGTACGTCAGGTATTACCTACACCCACAATCATTAACGACGTAGTACTGTATCTGGTGCTGGTGGATGTGGAGAACACCGAAGGTACGCTGATGGATTCTATGACCACCCAGGTTTTCTTTGTTGAAGAGAAGGAAGAAGATACCCTGGTAGTCCCGCTGGCAGCGGTGAAAGGGCCTCCCCGAGATAAGTTCGTTATGGTTCGTGAGCAGGGCGAACTGGTAAGAAAGCCGGTAAAGACCGGGGTCAGCACCCGCACTGAAATTCAGATTTTATCCGGTCTGAATGAAGGCGACGAAATTGTTACCGGCCAGGCATCTGCGGCTGCAGGCACTAAAGATAACAACGACCGTGGTTTCGGCGGTCCCATGGGTGGTCCGCCTATGAGGGGGCCACGTGGCTGACGTACCTTTAATTGAACTGGCGAATGTAACCCGCAGTTATCAAACTGAAGGTACAGAAGTCAGGGCGCTGGACGGTGTCTCACTGCGGATCCAAAAAGGTGAGTTTGTTGCCATCATGGGGCAGTCCGGGTCCGGAAAATCGACCCTGATGAATATCCTCGGCTGTCTGGACACGCCCACGTCGGGCAGTTATACCATTCACGGCCACGATGTGAACAAGCTGTCACAGGAACAGTTGTCAGCGCTGCGCCTGAAAACCTTCGGCTTCGTCTTTCAGCGTTATCAGTTACTCGCCAGCCTCACCGCGACGGAAAACGTTGCGCTGCCGGCAATATACAGTAACACCGATAAGAGCGTCCGTGAGGAGCGGGCATCAGCGTTACTGACCAAGCTCGGGCTGGGCGACCGGCAGGATCACCGCCCCGGTGAGTTGTCCGGTGGTCAGCAACAGCGGGTATCTGTTGCCCGTGCACTAATAAACGGTGCAGAGGTTATTCTGGCTGATGAACCCACCGGCGCACTGGACTCTGCCAGCGGAGAGCAACTGCTTAATCTGCTGAAAGAACTGCACGGGGAAGGGGTTACCATCATTCTTATTACTCACGATCCGGCTGTGGCAGAACATGCTCAGCGTCAGGTGCATCTGCTGGATGGAAAAATCGTGTCTGATTCGGGGGAAGTGGCTCAGCCGGTGACGACATCTGCTGCACAGACATCGTCGATAAAACCGTTTAAGAGTATTTCCGGCGTTGCGGCACTGGGCATGGCTTTTTCATCACTGCGGCTTAACTGGTTCCGCACCTTACTTACCCTGCTGGGGATTATCATTGGAGTAGCAGCGGTAGTCACCATGATGGCAATCGGGGAAGGAGGAAAACAGGACGTGCTGAAGCGTATTGAAGCTATTGGTACCAATCTGATTTCAGTGCGGCCGGGCGGCAGGAATATGCGCAATTCCGGTGATGTTGCAACGCTGACTCTGGCAGATGCTGACGCATTACGTGATATTCCCGGCGTGACTTACGTTGCGCCGGAACGTTCTTCCCGCAATACCATGCGCTATGGCGAGAATGACTTCTCCGGCCGGATTAAAGGCTCCACGCCGGATTACCTTCATGTGAAAGACTGGGAAATGGCGCAGGGCGTATTTTTCACCACCGAAGACGTGAACAATTATGCACCGGTTGTGGTGATAGGTGATACGGTTGCTGAAACCTTATTTACCGATAAGATGCAGGCAGTTGGTAAGTACATACTTATGTCAAACAGCCTGTACCAAGTGATTGGTGTATTAAAATCTAAAGGGGCGACTGCCGGTGGCAGTGATCAGGATGACGAAGTACTGATCCCCATTACAACCGGACGGCTAAAGGTATTTGGCCGTGAATACCTGAGCGGCATAACAATTAAAGCCGCCAGTTCAGAAGTCGCATCAGATGTGAAGGATGCAGTCCTTGCTGTTCTCACCGATCGTCATGGTACAGAAGATGTGATGGTGTTTACTACCGACTCACTTGTTGAGGCGGTTACCGAAACACAAAATACGCTTACCTGGCTTTTAGCGTCTGTTGCTGCCATATCGTTATTTGTTGGCGGTATTGGCGTGATGAATATCATGCTGGTGAATGTGTCTGAACGTAAACGGGAAATTGGTCTGCGGATGGCCACCGGTGCCAAGCCGGCCGATATTCTCAAGCAGTTCAATATTGAAGCTTGGGTAGTGTGTATTCTCGGCGGCTGTGTGGGCATTCTGCTCGGATATCTGGTGATCCTGATCGTGTCTCAGTTTTCCATTTCAGTGGCTTATACACTGCTACCGCCTGTACTGGCATTTATTACATCGCTGCTGGTGGGCGTACTGTTCGGTTATGCTCCTGCACTCAAGGCATCCCGCCTTAGCCCCATTGATGCGTTATCAGAGGATTGAGTTTTGAAAAAATCAGGATGTTTGCTGATAGCAGCATTAATGACAGGTTGTGCTTATACGCCGTCAGACCTGGACGGACAAAAGTCAAAAACACAGCCGGATGTTTTTGATATTTATACACAGGACGGCGCCGGCGTAGACATTGCGGAAAACTGGTGGAGTGTGTTTAATTCTGAGGGGTTAAATGCACTTATGCTTCGCCTGGCAGACAGTAACCTGACACTGGAAGAAGCAGCACTGAGGCTGCAACGGGCTGAGCTGATTTTACGTCAGAGTCAGGCCGACAATATTCCGGATATTACTGCCAGTGCAAGCGGCCGCAGCGGAAAAACCTTCGATACCGGCACAGAGTCAAACAGTACATCCGGCAGTGTGGGCGTGAGTTACACCTTTGATGTATGGGGCAGTCGTGAAGCCACTCAGCTTGGCAATAAGCTGAGTATCGACAGTCAGCAGTTTAGCCGCCGCAGTGCAGCATTGCAGGTGCAGGGTTTGCTGACAAGCGAGTACTTTACCTTGTTGTCACTGGAGCAACGCCTTGTCATCGCAAAACAAAACTACGAAGCGGCTGATCAGTTGTATAAGCTGGTGGACATTCGCTTTCAGGAAGGGGATGCGTCGGGTATTGAGGTGAGCCAGCAACAGAACACCATGATCAGTGCCCGTGGGGAACTGTTACGGCTGAATTATCAGGCTACCTTGAGCCGCCGCGCCATTGCGGTTCTGTTGGGGGATGAAACCTTAACCGCCATCAGTGGTGAAGAAAAGCTGCTGTCATTTGTTCTGCCGGATATTGAATTGTATCAGCCGGCTGCGGTGTTAAAGCAACGCCCTGACGTGCAGATTGCGGATATTGCTTTGAAGCAGGCTGATATTGACGTGTATCTGGCGGGCATTCAGGGGCTGCCGGGATTAAGTCTGAGCGGTAGCTTATCAGTCAGTGATTTGCTCGATCTGGCTTCCGGCTGGAGTGTGAGTGCCGCACTAAACAGCGCCGCTACACTGTTCGACGGTGGCCGTATCGATGCCGGTAAGAAGATTGCCGATGTGGATCTGGCTCTGGCGTGGAATAACTACCGCGCCACCACGTTAAGCGCATCTCAGTCACTGCTGGATTCACTGGACAACTATGCATACCTGAAAGCGGCTTATGAACTGGATGTCGCTTCAATGGAAAACAACGCACGGTTATACCGGTTAGCTGAAATTCGTTACAAAGCCGGTGATATCGATTTTCTGAATTTGCTGAGTGCGCAACGAAGCTGGTTCTCGGCACAATTGTCGGTTATTACCAGTTATCAGCAGACCTTATCGGCTGCCGCGACGATTTATCAGGAAGCGGGTGGTAAACCTGAACTGGTTACCTTGTAGTGGTTTTATGAAAAGGTAAGAAAAGCGGGTAGCTGGTGCTACTCGCTTTTTAAATCTCTTGCCAGTAATGCCAGAGCGGCTTCTTTCGGCGGCTTACCGTGATAAAGCACAGCATATATTTGCTCACAAATAGGCATTTCCACGCCATATTGCTTCGCCAGTGCATGCACTTCTTCGGTATTGCGGTAACCCTCGACAACCTGGCCGATGTCACGCATGGCAGTGTCCACGTCTTTCCCTTGTCCCAGTGCAAGACCAAAACGGCGGTTTCTGGACTGATTGTCAGTACAGGTTAATACCAGGTCACCCAGACCGGCCATTCCCATGAAGGTTTCCGGTTGAGCACCCACTTTAACACCAAGACGGGTCAGTTCAGCCAGTCCCCGGGTGATCAACGCTGTGCGGGCATTGGCACCAAAGCCAAGGCCATCAGCCAGACCTGCACCAATGGCGATAACATTTTTCACTGCGCCGCCGAGTTGCACACCGATAAAATCAGGATTTTTGTAAACCCTGAATGAACGGCTGCAATGCAGCTTGCGGGCAAAATCATCGACCAGCGATTCACAGGTGGACGACAGTGAAATGGCAGTTGGCAGACCTGCAGCCATTTCTTTTGCGAACGTCGGGCCGGAAAGTACTGCCAGCGGATAAGTATCACCCAATACATCCAGTGCAACGTCACGCAACAGTCTGCCGGTACCCGGTTCCAGACCTTTAGTAGCCCAGATCAGCCGGTGATCGGCTTTTAGCATAGGCTTGATGGTATTAAGTAAATCTTTAAAGGCGTGGCTGGGCACGACAATAAGAATGTCGCGGCTGGCAGCAACAGCTGTGGCAAGGTCGGCTTCTACAGTCAAAGCATCGGGAAATTTGGCGCCGGGCAGATAACGGGCATTTTCCCTGCTGTCTGCCAGTGCCTGCATGTGAGCTTCGTCGCGGCCCCATAACAACGTGGGGTTGTTATTTCTGGCCAGACAAAAAGCAAGGGCGGTGCCATAAGACCCCGCCCCCAATACGGTTACTGAACCGGTATTCATAAAAGAGTGACTTAAGCGTCTAGCTTCTGACCACCTTCCTGCGCTTGCTGTGCACGTTTCTGCATGTAAGCGGCGAAGATAGCGTCGAAGTTAACCGGAGCCAGGTTCAGAGCCGGGAATGTGCCACGGTTAACCAGGTTTGAAATAGCTTCACGGGCATAAGGGAATAACAGGTTAGGGCAGTAAGAACCTAACAGAGGTGCTTTAGCCTGATCTGGCATTTCCGGTGCAATCGCAAAAATACCCGCTTGTTCTACTTCACACAGGAACGCTGTTTCTTCACCAACGGTCGCAGTAACGGTTACAGATAAAACAACTTCAAATGCATTTTCAGCCATTTTATTTGTAGATGTATCGATATCTAATTTGATTTCCGGCTTCCATTCTTTCTGGAAGATAGCCGGCGCATTCGGAGATTCAAAAGAAATGTCTTTTGTGTAGATGCGTTGAATATTGAATTGAGGACCCTGGGCTTGCTGGCCTGCCTCTGCGCCATTGGTGTTCTGATTTTCTTCAGCCATGATAATTCCTGAATGTGTAAATACGTTCTTAACTTAAAATTATTGCGCTAACAGCGCATCGAGTTTTTGTTGTGATTCAAGAGCAAATAAATCATCACATCCGCCCACATGGGTATCGTTGATAAATATCTGCGGTACTGTCCAACCGCCGTTAGCTCTTTCTATCATCACATCGCGGAGTTCAGGGTTCACATCAATTGCGATTTCCTCGAATGCTACGCCTTTTTGCGCTAATAATGCTTTAGCACGATGACAGTAAGGGCAATGCCCCTTGGTATAAATTTCTACTTTACTCACAATCTGCTCCTGTGTTCCGGCCCGTTATTTGGCAACCGGAAGTCCGGCAGAGTTCCACGCGTTCATGCCGCCTTTCAGCACTTTCACGTTTGCGAAGCCGGCTTTGTTCATGGCCGCTGCAATACCGCGTGCGCTGTTACCCATTGCACATACAACAATAATGGGTTTGTCTTTTACGTTTTCAAGCTTTTTGAAATCTTTTGCTCTGACTTCCTCGGGTTTCAGCTGGCGGGCACCGAGAATGTGACCGGTTTTAAACTCGTTAGGCGCGCGGGTATCAAAAACAACGGCGTCTTCTTTATTTACCAGCATGGTCATTTCGTGGGTGTTTACTTCTTTTACTGATGAAGTGAAACCTGTGACATAGCTGAAAATCAGCATTGCAACTAAGGCGACCCACGCACCGGCTAACAGCATATTATTACCGGCAAACTCTACGAGCTGTTCCATTCCTAAAACCCTTACTTTACATGGAAGACTAAAAATCGACTGCAAAGTATATAGAAAAACCGCACAGAAACCAGCCTGACAGCGCATCATTGAATTAGTCGATTGCAGATGAATCCTCTATCCCGTTGATATAGTATGGACTTTGAATCAGAGTCAGGTGCTGTCAGAGGCAAAGCAACGGGTGAGTGTACAAAATTTCAACCAGGCCGGTCCGTCCGGAAAGTCCGCTCGCGGGCCTCTTCTCAGTGTCCTTTGCTGGCTCTGCCTGTTCACCGTGCTGCTACCTCAGGCTTATGCTCAGGAACAACAACAGGCAAAACTTGCTGAGTTACAAGCTGAACTTAAAGCCAGGCAAGCGACACTGGCTGCCAATAAAGCGAATGCCGGTGAATTGAAGGCGGCGCTGAAGCAATCTGAACTTGAAATCGCCTCCACGGCCAAATCTCTCAATGATACCTCTACACAACTGGCTGATAACCGTGAACAGCAGAAAAAGCTGGAAGCAGAACAGGAAGCGCTGAGAAAGGCCATTCTGCAGCAACAGACCATGCTGGCGAACCAGTTACGCAGTGCTTTCATGGCCGGCAATTATGACTATGCAAAGATGCTGTTTTATCAGGACGAAGCCAGTACCTTTGAGCGCGTGCTGACTTATTATCAGTATCTGAGCAAAGCCCGCTCAAAGGAAATCACCACTTTCCGCTCGAATGTGGAACAACTGGTTCAGGTTAATGAGGCGCTTTCTGAAAAAGCCAGAGCGCTGAATAGCCTGCTGGCGGAGCAGAAGTCTCAGCAAGCAGTGTTACTGGCCCGTCAGGCAGATCGTTCTGAAACACTGAAAAAACTTAATCAGAAAATCGAGAGTGATGCTGCCAGAGTAAATGAACTCAAGCAAAACGAAGAAGCGCTTGTGCGGGCCATAGATGAGGCGCGCCGTCGTGCGGAATCGGCGAAATCAGAACTGGCGGGGTTATCCGGCTACAAAGGGAAGTTGTTGAAGCCGGCTTCCGGACGTGTACGCAAGCTGTTCGGAACCCGTCGTCAGGGGCAGGTGCGCTGGAAAGGCATCATCATTGAAGGTGCAGAAGGTACACCGGTGAGAGCCGTGTCTCATGGCCGTGTCCTTTATTCTGACTGGTTACGTGGTTTCGGGCTGGTAACCATTGTTGATCACGGGCAAGGCTATATGAGTGTCTATGGACACAATCAGGCATTGCTGAAGCAAGCCGGAGATACGGTGGGCGACGGTGAAACGATTGCTTTAGTCGGACAAAGTGGCGGACAGAACTATCCTAATCTATACTTTGAAATCCGGCACAAGGGCAAGGCCCTTAATCCCTCAAGCTGGCTGGATCTCTGATATTCCGGCGAACTGAGCGGCCACCTCAAAAATTGTTCAAAAAATGTCAAAAAAAGCGCATTTGAAATTTCATATTTCGAAGATCACTGTTATGCTCAATATGTATGGAATGCAATACTAAATAAATAACCCGTATGGACGCAGGGTAACAAAGGTCATAAGAACCTTATAATTACACTATTAAAATAATAGGCGTGCGCTTGCTAAAAATTTGTTTACTCAAAAGAACTGACCGTCAGTTGGTTGATTGGTTTGCGTTGTTTTGGGGTGTGTTGTTTGCACTCTTCTGTCTACCAGTCGCGGCTGCAAGTGTCCAACCAAAAGTCGTCGTTATTATCGACGATATCGGACATCGTTTCTCTGACCGCAGGGCGCTTGACCTGCCAAGAGAAGTGACGTTCTCGATTCTTCCTGATGCTCCCATGACTACTGAAATGTCCGAACTGGCTCATGCCCAGGGGCGGGATATAATGTTACACATGCCGATGGAATCCTTTGATGGCCAGGAAATGGGGCCTGACGGATTGCGCGTAGGTATGTTTGAAACTCAGATGGAACTTCAATTTGCCCGTGCAATGGAAAGTGTGCCTTATGCGATTGGCGTGAACAATCACATGGGAAGCAGGCTGACCAGCATGTTCAATCCGATGCGCTCTTTTATGGATTTGCTGAAGCAACGAAATTTATTCTTCGTTGACAGCCGTACATCCGTGAAAACTGTGGCGGAGGAAGCCGCATTGCACGCCGGGATCCCGGTAGCACGAAGGCATGTGTTTCTCGACCATGTCATCGACGAAGCGGCCATTGAAAAAGAGTTCGATCGTATGTTGCTGCTTGCCCGTGAAACGGGGACCGCTGTTGCCATTGCTCATCCGCACAGACTGACCATGAAAATCCTGCAAAAGCGTTTGCCTGAGCTGGAGGAAATGGGGATTAGGCTATCGACGGTCAGCGATTTATTTGAGCCTGAACCGGCGATGATGGCACAGCAAAAGTCAGACGACACGATGAGGCCACAGATGGTCGCGCCGAATTAATCCTTTTTTTGGGATTGTAATTTTGAATTTCGCCAAGACTGTTATATTATAACGTCCCTTTTGCTGGCGAGGCGAGAAATGTCCCGAATTCAGGATGCTGACAATCCGACTAAATTAGACAGGCTGGGTATATGGATATCCAGCTTGTGTGCGTTGCATTGTCTTGCTTTGCCTTTGTTGCTGCCGCTGATCCCGCTTATCGGCTCAACGTTCTTCGCGCAACTTTGGTTTGAGCGCACCATTCTTACTATTTCCATGCTGATAGGTGCTGTAGCACTGATTAACGGCGCGGTGCGTTATCACGGGCAATATTATCCGCTGGTTCTGTTATTTTCAGGCGGGGTTATTTACTGGTTCAAAGATATATTCGGGCACGACTACGAACCCTTTACCATTGCCACCGGCGCGCTGCTTATTGTTGCCGGCCACTGGATAAACATGCGTTTGTGCCGGCAGTGCCGCTGTTGCCGCAATACGGTACTATCCCAGCATCTTGCAAAGTAACTTCGTTAACACATCCGTCGCGTAGCATTCAGCGTTTCGCATGCTACGTCCGGCACATTGCTAAAAATCCCGTCCACACCCCATTGCTGAAGTAACAGCATATCCTCAGGGTTATCCACAGTGTAAACGAACACCTTATAGCCCTCGGCTTTTGCCCGGCTGACATAACGTTCTTCAACGATATCCAGTGCAATGTGTAATGACCAGGGTTTCAGTGAGTCTGCGAACTGCAATAAACCGGTATGGATACTGGCGGTAAGTGCACCGGTTTTAAGGTCCGGTCTGGCGAGGCTGATCTCTGCAAGCCATTGATGATTAAAAGACGATATCACCATGGAGTCTGTAGTGGCGCCGCTTTCTTCACAAGCGCGGTCAAAGGCGCTGAGCCAGCGGGCGGTGTCTGTCAGTCCTTTGATTTCAACATTGCATAATGCATCTTCAGGCAGGGTAGCCAGGGTTTCTGCAAGAAACGGAATACGCTCACCCTGACCGGCATCCAGTGAGCGCAGATAGTCAATTGTTTGATCGGCAACCCGCCCCCGGCCATTCGTGGTTCTGTGTAGCCAGCGGTCATGAAACACCACGATGTCATCGCCGATCTGATAAGTATCGAACTCAACACCGTGTGCTCCCATGGCGAATCCGAGTCTGAAGGCCAGCAACGTGTTCTCCGGTGCCGCCTTACTTGCCCCGCGATGAGCGAGTACTATCATTTACTTGTCCTGGTTATGGAGCTTTTGTGCGTTCATGGTTTCGTAGATGGAGGCTGATGTCACCAGTATGCCACCTATTAACGCTTTCCAGCCCGGAGACTCATGTAAAATTAGCATAGCCAGGATTACGCCGTACAGTGGTTGCATGCAGGCAATCAGAGAAAAAGTTTTTGCCCGCAAGTGGATCAGCGCGGTTGCTATAAGCGCGTGGGGTACTGCGGTAAACATGGAGCCGAGAACGGCCAGCAGCAACCATGTATCAAAGGTGGCATCACTGAGGTGTTCACTGGCAAAAGGCAGCAGGCAGGCTATCACTACCAGGATTTGCCAGGCCATGGCCTTCGCACCTGAATAGTGAGAAAAGTGCTGGCGGTGAAGCAGGTTTCTCAGTGCATAAAGCACGGCAGAAAAAATACCGGTCAGCACACCCAATGTCACCTCGTTTTCCAGCGATATTTCCGGCACCAGCAGCGCCACGCCCACAAAAACAATTAATGCACTGAAGAAGTCCTGCCAGACAAGCCGGATTTTCTCGAAGAAGGGTTCAATAAGAACGGTTATGACCGGGAAGGTAAACAGGGCAATCATGCCCACGGCAACACCGGCGTATTGCATCGCCGCGAAGTATGTTACCCAGTGCACGGCCATCAGACCACCCAGCAACAGGGCAATACCGTAATCACGTTTGTTGTTCAGTCTGAAGGTTTCACCGGCCAGACGCATGAATACGGCAAGGCACAGACAGGCAAATACCGAGCGCCCGAAAGTAATATCCGTTGCGCTCAAGGGAATAATATTTGAAAAAAGGCCTGTGCCGCCCAGTAAGATAACGGTGATATGAAGCGTTATCAGGCTTCGTTTAACAGGATCCACAATCAGGCAGTTTTATTTGCCTTCGCATGGGCAAACACTTCCCCGAGGCGGGTAGTCATGCCTGCTTCCATATCCTCAAACTCAATCTGGTCTTTTTCAAAGCAAACCACAATGGTAGAGCCAAGTTTAAAGCGACCCATTTCATCGCCTTTTTCGAGCTTAACGGCTGCTTCATCATCGCTTTCGTATTGCCAGTGTTGCACGTTTTTACCAGCAGGCGGTGTCACTGTACCGGACCAGACGGTTTCGATACTGGCTACAATGGTTGCACCAACCAGTACCATAGCCATTTTTCCAACCGGAGTGTCGAAAAATGCGATTACCCGTTCATTGCGGGCAAATAATCCCGGTACATTTTCAGCAGTCAGCGGGTTAACGGAGAACAGCTCACCGGGTACATACACCATGTCTGTCAGTGTGCCTTCAACGGGCATGTGAATACGGTGATAGTCTTTCGGCGACAGATAAATGGTCGCGAACTTACCGTTTTTGAAAGGCTTTGCCAGTTCAGGTTTGCCACCCAGTAAGGTGGTGAGGCTGTAGTTGTGGCCTTTCGCCTGAAAAATACTGTCCTGATGAATGTCACCAAACTGGCTGACTGCACCGTCAACTGCCTGGATCAGCACATCATCACCTTCTGCAATTTGACGGACTTCAGGTTTCAGCTGACGGGTGAAGAATTCATTGAAGGTTTTGTAGTGCTCCGGATGGGGATACAGCGCTTCGCTCATATCCACATTGTATTTCTTGATGAAAAATTTGATAAACGCTGTGGTCACGCCGCCGGCTTCAGCAGCCGCAAACTTACCAACCAGGCGGGATAAAAGATGCTTGGGCAAAATATATTGAAGGTTAACCTTGAACCAGTCCAGCACGGGCACTCCGAAAAATAATAGTTATCAAGTTTCTGTCGCGGATGATTGTACAACAAGTTGTAAACAAACGGATGCACTTTCCCGTTATGGGCCATCAGTGTTTGATATAAGCGGAAGGGGAAAAGGATTAAAAGCGGTTAGCCTTTCTGGCCGCGAGCGGCGCTATCTTCGTGAACACGCTGTAAACACATCCCTGTGGGCTCCTCGTTTCGGGCATCCATTCTTTTACAATCTTTGCGCCAGATAGTTCACGCAGGCAATTCCGTCTCCGTGGCGGGAAGGGCTTACGGTTCTGTTATCCAAATCCGGCTCTTCAGCGCTGTGCATGTATCAGCTTTTTTAAAACGGATTGGTATAGCTCGGGCGCTGTTCGTCCATGGTCGCCAGAATGCGGTGGTAGCTGTCGAAGCGGGCGCTGCTGATTTTTCCTTCTTCTACTGCTTCACGGATGAGACAGCCGGGATCGTTCATGTGTTTGCAGTCGCGGAATTTACAACCGCCCAGATAATCACGAAACTCGATGAAGCCGCGGGTGATTTGCTCTACCGGCATATGCCATAAGCTGAATTCCCTTACGCCCGGGGAATCGATAAGATCGCCACCTTCAGGGAAATGAAGTAATTTTGCTGCGGTGGTGGTGTGCTGACCAAGACCGGAGTTATCTGATATTTCACCGACCAGTTCATCGGCATCCGGCAGCACCTGATTGATGATACTGGATTTGCCCACACCGGATTGGCCTACAAAAACACTGACTTTGTCATTCAGACAGGTTTTCAGTTCGTCCAGGCCGTCACCGCGCTTGCAACTGGTATAAATTAATCTGTAACCCAGAGATTCATACACTGCCAGTTGCTGTTTTACCGTGTCGAATTCTTCGTCGCTCAGTAACTCGGTTTTGTTGAGGATGAGAACGGGGGCAATGCCGGTATCTTCGCAGGCAACCAGATAGCGGTCGATGATATTCAGAGATAAATCGGGCTTTACCGCACTGACAACAATGATCTGGTCGATATTCGCGGCGATGGGTTTCACGCCGTCGTAATAGTCCGGCCGGGTAAGCACGGAGCGGCGATCGCGGACGATTTCAATCACGCCACTGACACCGGACTCGTTTTCATTACCGGTGTCGAACAGGACATCATCACCGCAAACCACCGATTCGATAGTCCGGCGGATGTGACAGCGGTACACCGTACCCTGCTGATCTTCAACGTCTGCGTGCTTACCGAAACGACCGACAACCCGGCCGGGGATCAGGTTGGCAGCATCAATCTGTTTTTCAGGATCAGATGCTTTATCTTTTAGCCGGCGGGCCCGGTTTGCTGCAACCTGGCGCTTCTGGCGGTGTGTCAGTTTTGGTTTTTTTGCCACGATTTCCTGCAAAGTTAACGTATACTTGACCAATGATACCGTTTGTCAGGCCCGTGTGCCATGTTAAAGACGAGGAAACTAGAATGACAAAACACGATGGCAATTTAGTCTGGATTGATATGGAAATGACAGGGCTGGACCCTGAAACCTGTAAGGTGCTGGAAATTGCCACTATCGTCACTGACCCGCAGCTCAATGTACTGGCAGAAGGGCCGGTCATAGCTGTACACCAGCCGGATGCGATTTTAGATGGTATGGATGAGTGGTGCACCCGTGTGCATGGCAACAGCGGGCTCACTGCCAGATGTCGCGAGAGTCAAATTGATGAAACAGAAGCGGCAAAACAAACCATCGCATTTTTGAGTGATTACGTAGATGCCGGCAAATCGCCTCTGTGTGGCAACACTATCGGACAGGATCGCCGTTTTATGGTGAAATATATGCCGGAACTGGAAGCGTATTTTCACTACCGCAGTATAGATGTGAGCACGATTAAGGAACTGGTTAAGCGCTGGCAGCCGGAAATTCTCGACGGTTTCACGAAGAAAGGTGTGCATCTGGCACTGGACGATATTCGCGAGTCTATAGCGGAATTGCAGTATTACCGGGAAAAAGTGTTTACGATTTAAGCGAACGAACCGGTATTTCGAAAAAAATTCAAATTAAGTGTTGCGCATCGCCGGGATTTTTGTAAAATGCGCTCCACTTTTGCGAAGGGCCACTTTCGCAAAACGACTGAACCGGTATGCGGGAATAGCTCAGTTGGTAGAGCACGACCTTGCCAAGGTCGGGGTCGCGA